>CALXSB010000096.1 GCA_944391005.1 uncultured Rickettsiales bacterium
GATAGATCCTCTATGAAATTATGGCTATGCCATAAAACAAGTGTATCAATGATGTATACTTGTATAATATCAATGATATTGAACTTTGTCAAAGGAAAAAGAAGTGCTATTAGCTGGGTTGGTGGGGGTGGTGTTTATTACAAAATTTATAATTAGTAATAGTATAGTTTAATTTTAGTTATAAACAAAATTGTTGTTTAATTAAAAACTTTTATTTTAGCATTGATTTAAATTATTTTTTTGATTATCTATTTTTTGACAATACTTGTTTATGTTTATTATTTTGTAGAAAGTTATACATTAACTAGTAATATAAATTGAATGTGATGTAATTATTTTTATATTTTGATAAATCTTGATATCATCAATATAAATAATTTTATATTGATGATATCAAATAAACAACTATAAGTTAAGACATTGTGTTAGTCTGTTGTAATTTTGCACCTTCTGATTTTTTGACTTTTTCTGTATGTGTTTCAGTTTTTTGTTTCTCATTAGGAGAAACATTTTTTAATCCGTTAAAATTGGAAATTTTATTATTTTCTTTAACGGAATTTTTTTGAGCCTCAATTTCGTTTTCTTGTTTCATTTTTTCTAAAATTTCTTTTGATGACTTATATATTTCATATCTTGTTTTCTTTCTTTCTTCGGTTTTATCAGCGTAATCTTCTAGTAAATCGGTAGGATTTTTTATATTTTCAAAGTGAAAAATACCACCACCAATCCAAGTGCTATCAAGTTTATCTTTTATTGAATCTTTTACGCTTTTTGGGGTATTTGCAAAAATTAATATTGCAATACCTAGCCATGAAAGAATACCTGTTGAAATTAAGGCAACGCCTATTGCTGTTCCGGCTAGTCTTCCTAATACAAAATTTGCAGCTTGACTTGCTAGTTTGTCATCACTAATATCGTTTTTATCTTTGCTCTCTTTTTTCTTTTTATCAGATTCTTGAGAATGCGGGAACATCTTGTTTCCACCAAGAGCCCAATCAATAGGATTTTCAAAATCATTTATAGTTTTATCATATTTTTTTTCGTTATTATTTTTGTCTCTAGTCTGAGAAGAATTTTCATCATCTTTGTAAAGTAATTTATTTAAATTTTCATTTCTTTTTTGATAGGCATTAGGATCTATTATTGGCGCCTCTTTTGTTTCTGGAACTTTGGATTCTTCACTTTCTGATGAACTTGATGAAGAACTTGGCACTGGTGTTTTTTCTATGATATTATAATCATATCTACCATGATCATCCAATACTAGATTGTCGTGTTCTGGTCCATGATGATGTCTTCCAAACATATATTTCCTAAAAATATTTATATTACTACATATTATAGAAGATTTTTTTTATTTTTCAATATAAAAATATTGACAGTTGAATATTTTATTCTATCATTTAAACTATGGGATTTGTGTTTTTTTATATATTTTATTATGAATAATATTTTTTCTTTTAAAAAGATATTGGATATAAATAAAAACTTAATAATTTTTATATTATTGGTTTTTACAACTGGAATTTTTATGTTATATTCGGCATCTGGCGGTAATTTAGAACCATGGGCCTATAAACAAATAAACTATTTTATATTTTTTATACCGGCAATGTTATTTATAATATTGGTTGATATAAATATATGGTGCAAGCTTTCATATTTAGCGTATTTTTGTTCTTTAGCTCTGTTGATATATGTTGAATTTTTGGGCCATACTGCTATGGGTGCAACAAGATGGATACGATTTGCGGGTTTTAGTATTCAGCCATCTGAGACTATGAAATTAGGTCTTGTTATGGGATTAGCAAGATACTTTACTACTAAAAATATAAAACAAATAACGCAGAATAAATATTTAATAATACCATCTTTGATGATAGCTATACCAACGTTATTGGTTTTAAAACAGCCTGATCTAGGAACTGCGTCTATATTAGTAATTATTGGAGTTAGTATATTTTTTGTGGTTGGTGTTCAATGGTGGAAGTTTGCAATATGTGGAGCTTTGTTTTTAGCTATATTACCTTTTGCTTGGAAATATGGGTTGCATGACTATCAAAAAAAGAGAATTGAAGTTTTTATTAATCCAGAAAGCGATCCATTGGGTTCTGGCTATAATATAACTCAGTCAAAAATAGCAATAGGCTCGGGTGGATTTTTGGGAAAGGGATATTTAAAAGGAACACAAAGTCAACTTGCGTTTTTACCTGAAAAGCAGACAGATTTTATATTTACAATGTCTACAGAAGAAATAGGATTTGTTGGCGGTGTTTATATAATATCATTATATCTTATAATAACAACATTTGCATTTTGGATAGCTTTTAAGTCAAAATATACGTTTGGAAGACTAATGGCTTCAGGTGTTGGATTTATATTATTTTTCCATGTATTTATAAATATAGGCATGGTTATGGGAATATTGCCAGTGGTTGGAGTTCCATTACCATTAATGTCCTATGGCGGAACAATTACTACAACATCTTTGATTTCATTCGGTTTTTTATTAAATGCTGATTTATATAAAGATGAGGAAATAAAGTTAAAATAAAAATAACTTATAATATTATATTATGTTTCCATTACATCTTCAATAATAAATTGTATGCTTTCCTGACCCTGCCATTTATTTATATTTATTTCTCCTAATAAATTTACTTTTTTTCCAATGCTAGTTAGGACTGAGAAAATTTTGTCTTCTTTATTTATTCTGAAGCACATTGCTGTTATGCCTTTTGATAAGCGAATTAAATCGTTATCGCAGACAATAATCCTTAAATTATTTTGATTTTTACCAATTATATCTGATCTAACAATGACTACATTTTTTAATATTATTTTTGGTTTATGATTTCCGGCACCAAATGGACCTAGCTTGTCTATCTCGTTTGCAAGTTTTATTGATAAGCTTTTGCATTCTAGAACTAAATCAACATCCTTTTCTTTATTATTTAAAAAATATTCAACATCATCGTTTAGTTTTTCTTTAAAAAATTTCTTTAGTTCTTCAAGCTTATCTTCATCAATGCTAAATCCACCAGCCATGGCATGGCCACCACCATCTTTAATTAAATTTTTTAATTTTGCTTCAATAATTGTGCGGCCAAGATCTACCCCATTAACAGATCTGCATGAAGCTCTATAACAGTGGCCTATTTTTGATAATACTATGGTTGGTTTTTCAAATCTGTCTTTTATTCTTGAAGCTATTATTCCTATAACTCCTTCATGCCAACCTTCACCTTCAACAAATATAATATTCTCTTTATCTAAATTATTATTGGCTATCTGTTTAAGAGCTTCTTCTAAAACAATTTTTTCAATATTTTGTCTTTCTTTATTATAATAATCAAGCTCTTTAGCTATTTGCATCGTTTCAAAACTATCTTTTAAATAAAGCAGTTTACTTGATAAATCGGCCTCTCCAACTCTCCCTGTAGCATTAATTCGTGGACCCAATATAAATCCAATATGGTAGGCATTAATTTCTTCATCAATTTCCGACACATCTATTAAAGATTTTATTCCGGCATTACTTCTTTTTTTAATTACTTTTAAACCTTGCCTTACAAAAGCTCTATTTAAACCAACTAAGGGAACAACATCGCATATAGTGCCTAAAGCAACCAAGTCTAAAAAGTTTAGTAGATCCGGTTCATCAATATTATTATTTTTAAAAAATCCGCTTTCTCTTAGTTTTTTATTTAAAGCAATAAGAAATAAAAATCCAACTCCAACGCCTGCCAATATTTTATAATCAGTAGTTTCATCAAGTCTATTTGGATTTATAATTGCATCTGCCTCGGGCATAATGCTATTGCCTAAATGGTGATCCGTAATTACTACTTTTAGTCCTATTTCTTTTGCTATTTTACAGGACTCAAATCCGGATATACCGCAGTCAACAGTTAATATTAAATCAATATTTTTTTCTTTTTTTAGTTTAATAAAAGCAGTTGGATTGGGTCCATAACCCTCTGCAACTCTATCTGGTATATAAATTATTGCATTTACTCCTATTAAATCAAAAAAATTTTTCATTAGGGCAGATGAAGAAACACCGTCTACATCATAATCTCCAAATATACAAATTTTTTGTTTCTTAACTATAGCTTCATATACAAGATTTACACCATTTTCCATATCTAAAAGAGAATATGGATCTTTAAGAGTGTTTTTTAAAGTTGGATTTAAGAAATTATCTATTTCGTCCAATTCAACACCTCTGATAGTTAATAATCTTGACAATATTTCAGAAAACCCAAACTTTTGAGATATAGATAATGTTTTTCTATCATCCCATTGATTGAGCTTCCATATATATTGCTTTAAAGATTTTTTATCAGAAAAATACATTAGAAATTTACCACCTCCAATGTTCCGCCACGATTTGATAAAGCTCTTGGTAAATTATTGCCAAAATTTTTAGATAATCCAAAAGCAACAACTTTATTGTCTTCTAAAATAACCCAATATTCATCTCCAGTTCTTAAAAGCGGAGGAAAACCAAAAAATGGAAATTTCTTTAGATTAACAAAAATACTAAAAAAATCATCATAAACGTAATAAACTAAATACGTTTTATTATAATATGCCTTCTTAGAATATGGTTTACCAAGAATTTTTTCAACTTGTGCTTCTGTATCATTTGTATTAACTTTCTTTAAGCTATTGCTTGTTAACGGAAAACAAGCACTTAAAAATAAAATTAATAATAAAAAATAAAACAGTTTATTCATATTTTCCTTATTTAATGTATAACTCAAATAACAGAATTTATTATATTCAGCTAAAAGAATTCTTATTAATTAACACATTTCTCAAGGAAAATTTTATAAAAAGTATAAAAAAAATCAACAAATTTTAAAATTTTCATCTAAATTAAAAGACACAAGTATATATCTTAATAATTTTAATGAAAATTTTACTTTGTTGAATTTATTTTTGGTTATTTGCTACCACCTAGCTTTTCTTCTTTAAATAGAACATGTTTTCTAACAATTGGATCATATTTTAAAAATTCCATTTTGTTAGGTCTTTTTTTAGGATTTCTTCTTGCTAAATAATAATAACCAGTATCAGCAGTACTTACTAATTTAAATAGTATTGCTGGTCTCTTTCTTTTTGCAGTTTTTTCCGCCATTTTATTACCTTAGTGGTTATTAATTACATTTTTATACATCAACTATAAGTCATTTATTTTTATTTGTCAAGTAATTAAAAAAATATTGACAAAAACTTAAAAAATATTTTATTCTTAATCAAAGAATAAGATTAGCCATATCATTGAAGAATATATTTATAGCTATAATTGTATATTTTTTAATAACATTAAGAGCATTTGCATATTGTAATGAAGAAATGTCATATATAGTTATGGATGGAAAAACGGGAAAAATTCTTGAACAAAATAATGATAAAAATTTAAAGCATCCAGCTTCACTTACAAAAATTATGACATTATATTTAGCTTTCGAAGCATTGCAAAACAAAAACATAACAATGGATACGCAGATTGTAGTCTCAGATAGAATAGCCAACCAACCAAAATTTAACGCAGATTTAAAAGAAGGTGATATAATAACTGTTCGCGACGCTATTTTAGGTATAATAGTTAAATCATTTAATGATTTTGCTGTTGCCCTTGCTGAAGCAATTGATGATAATGAATGGAGTTTTGTAAGAAAAATGAATCAAAAAGCAATAGAACTTGGATTGGATAATACATATTTTACAAATTGCACGGGTTTTTCAAATAACAATCAGCAAACAACAGCTTTTGACGTAGCAAAACTTGTTTTAAAAATTAAAGAGGATTTTCCAGAATATTATCCATTATTTTCCACAAAAAGTTTTTTATTTAACGGAAAAGAATATATAACCCACAATCATGTTCTTAATGAATACAAATATGCAGATGGACTAAAAACCGGCTTTACAAGAGCTGCCGGATATAATCTAGCCACAACAGCCCACAAAGATGATAAAGACCTAATTGGAGTCATAATATCATGCAGCAGTCTAAAAGATAGAGATTCATTTATGATAACAATACTTGATAATCACTTTAATGATAATAATACTACAAATAATATGATGGCACAAAATTAAAATATATATTTTATTAAAATTACCAATATCCCAAGTGCTATTCTATAATATCCAAAAATATTAAAATTATGTTCGCTTATATATTTTAAAAACCATTTGATAATCATTATTGAAACCAAAAATGTTATAATAAAGCCAAATATTAATAATTGAATATTACTATTTGCTATCTTATCCAAATTTTTATATATATCTAATAATGTTGCACTTAAAACCGTTGGTATTGCAAGAATAAATGAAAATTCAACAGCAGCTTTTCTTGAAAGATTGGATAATAATCCTCCAATAATTGTAGATCCAGATCTTGAAACACCAGGAACCATTGATAATATTTGATAAGAACCAATTTTTAAAGATGTAATTTTATTTACATCGTCTATAGTTTTAAATTTTTGTTTTATATTCATTTTATCAACAATTAAAAATATAATTCCTCCAATAATTAAAGTAATTGCAATAATCATCTCAGAATATAAATAAACTTTTATAAACTTATAGAAAATTAATCCAAAAATAGCACATGGTAAAAATGCTATTATAAAATTATATACAAAATTTCTTGATTTTTCACTTTTGTGTAAAGAAAATGCAACATTAAATAGTTTTTTTCTAAAAAATATAATAATAGCTAATGTTGAAGCTAACTGTATTGTTGCACTAAATAAAGCAGTATCTATTTCATTAAAATTTATATATTTGCTAAATATTACTAGATGTCCAGAAGAAGAAACCGGTATAAATTCAGTAAAGGCTTGAATTAATGATAAAAATAAAGCTTTTAAATATATCATAAAAACTAATCCTTCTTGCAAAGTTCTCTCATTCTTCTATAGGCCCTAGTTAAACCCTTAAGAGAATATTCGTCAACAACATATTCAGTTTTAGATGATTCAGCTCTAGTTTTTAACATAAATCCATCTAACATTGTAGTTATTATTTCTTTATCCTGTTCTTTTGTTTTTGCCCAAGCTATATCATTGTCCGTAAATAAAGTAAATTGTTTACCATCTATTGATATATAAATATTACTACCAATTTTATATTCAAAGCCAGAGTATATACTAACCTCTTCCACACCCTTATCTTGAAATCTTGTTATTAATATATATGGCTCTCTTTTTTCCTTATAATTTCCAATACTCTTTTTAGGAAACGAAACTATATAGCACTTTTTTTCCTCTCCAAGATCGTCAAGAACAAATACTGACCAATCATAATAAATACCATCTAAAGTCTGTGCCGCATAAGTAATTTTAAATGCGAATAAAAAAATAATCAGATATAACAAAATATTAGTTATTTTTTTCATTTTCTCCATTTTTATCTGTTTTTGGCATATTTATTTGTTCATTAATCTTATTAATATTTCTTTCATTTTTTAAAACAACTAATGACACCAACAAAATAACTGTTAAAATAAAGAATACTATTATATAAATAACTGTAACAATGCCCATATAATTTTAATTGATTACTACATGCAATCATAATAAAGTATAAAAATTATTTTTCAAGTAAATTTATATTTTACTTATAGTATTAATATTTTTTATTTACTATAAGTAAATTTATAATTCAACATTACTAAAAACTGCAAACAATAATTAATAATTTGCAGTTTTTAATAAATATATTTTATACTTGTGCTATTTATTCAAATATTCTTTTAAGCTTTCAAAACTATTTACAGCAAAACTTTTTATGCTTGGAACTGTCTTTGAAACCATACCAGTTAAAACCTTACCAGGTCCAACTTCAACTATCTCCTCAATATTATTTTTTTCAAATAATAACATAGTTTCTCTCCATCTTACTCTATTTGTTATTTGTTTAATTAAACTTTCCTTTATTTCTTCAGGAGTTGAAATTTTATCAGCATAAACGTTTGCTATCAATGGAACCTTAGGGACCGATATATTAATTTCTGCCAACGCATTTTTCATATTTTCAACAGCAGGCTTCATCAATTCTGAATGAAAAGCTCCACTAACTTGAAGTTTTATAGCTCTCTTAATTTTCATTTCCGTTGCAATTTCAACAGCTTTATCAATTGACTTTTCATTTCCACTCAAAACAACTTGACCAACAGTATTATCATTTGCAACTTGACAAATTTCACCATCTTGTCTAGCTTTATTTGCGACTTCTTCAGCTTGCTCTATTGTTGCACCAACAAGTGCAACCATAGCACCCTTACTATATTTACCAGCCTCTGCAAAACTCTCACCTCTTATTTTTAATAATTTTGCTGTATCCGATAGCGTCAATGATTCACTAGCACATAGAGCTGAATATTCTCCTAAAGAGTGTCCTGCGACAAAATTACACAACTTTTCAATTGACTTATCGCTTTCTTTTTCTAAAACCTTTAAAATAGCAATAGATACGCACATAATTGCTGGTTGAGCATTTTCCGTTTGAGTCAACAAATCCTGTGGTCCTTCAAAAATAATTTTTGACAAATTTTTATTTAAAGCACTATCAACCTCATTAAAAACATCTTTTGCTATTTCAAAATTATCATATAAATCTTTTCCCATACCAACTACCTGAGAACCTTGCCCAGGAAAAACAAAAGCTTTATTCATACCATTTCCTTTTAATATTATACAAATATAATAAAATATAATTTAAAATCTTAAATAAAATTTTACAATCATTATTTTATAACACTAAATCCAATAGTTATAAAATCGTTATTAAAGTCATCTCCAAAAGAAAAATCTTCTGATATTTCTTTAACTATTTGCAAGTCCTTAGCAAGAGTTTGAGTTTTTATATAACTTTCATTATCGTTAATAGCCTTTATTATCATAGGAGAAGCAACTTTTATTGATAATTTAATTCTATCAGAAATATCTAAGTTTGCGTCCTTTCTATTTTGTTGTATTGTTCTAACTAAATCTCTAGCTATGCCCTCAAGTTCAAGCTCTTGTGTTATTTTAGTATCCAGTTCTATGACAGCTTGATTATTTGAAAGTGCCTGAATATTTTTTACATCTTTATTTTTAGGTTTTAGTTTTATAGAATATTCATCATTTTCCAGAATAGTTCCCGCTATTTCAATCTTATTATTATCTATTCTTTTCCATTTATTCTCTTTCACATCTTTCATTATATCTTTAAGTTTTTCTCCATACTTAGCACCAAGCTTCTTTAGATCAACTTCAACTATAAAGGACGCCAGATCGCCTATATCTTCCTTAAAGATAACATGTTTAACATTTATTTCATCAGCGATTATATCTTTATATTTTTCTATATTTTTCATACCACTTCCAACTATTTTAATTTCATTTAGTGGTAATCTAACCCTTAAATTTTCTTTATCCCTTAAAAATAAAGCAACAGAACATATCTCTTTAACCAAATCCATTTCTTCAACTAATTTATCATCAAAATCTATATTTGACAAATCAGGAAAATCTTGCAAGTGCACAGAATTTAAATCACTCATTATTATTAAACATTTTTTTATTTATATTTATAGTAAAGTATTTAAATTATTTTTACAATAAAAATTTAAGATTTTATATTATTAAAAGATACAATTATGTTTTTTACTTTTTCTTACTGTGCCACATCACCCCCTATGAAGTCGTCCATAATTCTCCCCCCACAAATCTCCTTCTCCGCCAACTTTAATGAGGATCTTCCACACTAATCGCCCCCACCCTATGAAGGAATCATTCATCTAAACTCTCCTGTGAAGGGTCTCTATCAATCCACCTTGTAAAGGAGCACACCCAATATCACACACATGTGAAGATGTTCCACATCACCCCCCGTCAAGGAGCCCACTTCTCAACCACCATGTG
>CALXSB010000097.1 GCA_944391005.1 uncultured Rickettsiales bacterium
GAATAGGTTATTTTTACATGGAGACGGAAATGAAGATTCATATGGGGTTGATTAGTGCTAGTTCTTTCACAGGGGGATGAGATGGGAAGCATTTAACATAGGATAAATTTTTTGGCGTTTCTTCACAGTAAGTATAATTAGCGGATGATTTTCCTCACAATGGGGTTAAAATTGAGGGTTTTCTTCATAGGTGTGGTATAGTATTGGGACTTAACAGAGAGACGAAGAGAAAAAATCCTTTACATTTGGTAAAAATACAATCACATATCCATTCATCATAATGACTATAATGTTGAGTGTAATTCACATGGTTGTGAACAAGGAAAGTTTTCTTAAAATATGGAATATAGAGTAAGTGTATTTATGGGTTGGTGGAATATTGGATCCATTAATATGAAGATGAAGGTTGAGAGAGTAATTCACTACAAGTATATTAATATAGCAATATATTATGCTTTTAGAATGATAAAATACGTGTGAAACGTTATTATAAATGCTATAAAGTTATTAATTCTATTTCTTTATCTGTATTATGGAGTTTAATAAAGAAATTATAATAAAATAAGTTTAAATTTTCCTTGCTTTTTACAACTAATAACTTAAACTAACTATTGAATAATTATTATATGAACCCATAAGCGGTCATTTAAACTTGTAATATCTATATATTACTTCGTTTAAATTCCTAAAAAATCTTTGTAAAAGCGAGTTATAATTTGATAATTTAATTATAAAAGACCTTATTTGTGGTGTAATGACCATATACTGAACGGTTCTAATATTTTTAATAAGGATTATGAATATAAAAACGATAAAGACAATATAATTAAAGATAGTATTATTAAATTTTCCTTGCTTTTTACAACTAATAATTTAAATTAACCATTGAATAATTATTATATGAACCCATAATTATTTGTGGCTTGAAAAACACTTACTTGGCGGTTCTAAATATTTTTATAGGAATTATTATATATTTTATATGAATTATAATAATAAAATTTTTAGAATTTGTAAAAATAATAATTGGTTTAGCTATTATTCCTATAATAGCAGAACCGGAGGGTATGGCTATGTCCAGAACTCCGGCTCGTCCGATTGTTTAAAAGCCCTGCGATTGTCCAAGTACAATTTTTCAACCTCCGGTTCAAGGGTTCAGAACCAAAGGTTATATATTAAATTAAAATGATAGTTCCATCTGATATTGAATTGATTAATAGATTTAACAGATTAACAAAAGAAGAATCTAAACAAATATTTAGTAAAACATTAAGATACTTTAGAATAAATAAAGGTTTTAGTCAAAATAAGTTAGCAAAAGAATTAAATATATCATTTCAACAAATACAGAAATATGAAAATGGTAAAGTTAAAATACCTGCAGAGAGATTGTTTAGAATATGTAATATATTAAATATAAGTTTTAAAGAGTTTTTGGAGAGGGGGTTTTACGTAGAGAAATAAAACTATATTAAATATTTATATAAATGAGAATATGAACCGATTAAAAATAGTAAATCTATTATCAGTTATTTAAATATTATTAATATAGAAAAATTCTGGCTATTTATAATTATAATAAAAATTATTGATTTTATTTTTTAAAAAAATAAAATGAAAGCATAATAAAAATAAAAGTAAATTATTATGAATAAAAAAGTTTCATTAATATTAGTTTTAGCTTGTTTAGGCGCCTGTCAATCAAATAAAAAAATAGACTATATAATTACAGATTCATCCCCTGATAAAAAACCTGTTTGGGTTGATAACGTTAGAAAATTTGAGAAAAAAAAGGAAAATGAACCTGAAAAATATAAATATTTTAAGGCTGAAGCTACAAGCATAAATAAAAGGTTATGTGAAAAATCTGCAATTGACAATACAAATATTGCAATAGCTGGTGAATTAAATACTGAAGTTAATGATTTATATACTGGCTATACAAATGTAGCTGGCGAAAATACGCTATTAAATGACGACAAAACTGAAGAAATTAGAGTTGTGATAAAAAATAATTTAAGCGGTGTTGAACCTAGAGAAAGCTACTGGGAAAAGAGAAAATATACTACAGAATTAGGGGCCGAAGAAGAAAAAGTTGTTTACTATTGCTATCAATTATCAAGAGTTAATAGAAAGACTCATGACAAATTAATAAGTGAAGCAATCAACAAAAATCTTGAAAAAATAAAGAATGGTGAAGAAAAAGAGAAAGCTAAAGAAGTAATTAAGGAAAACGCAGAAAAATCTGATATTAATGTTGAATTAAAATAGTTGAATTATGAAAAAGATTAATTATATTTTTACAATATTTTGTATTTCATTAGTTTCTAACTATTGTTTTGCTGCAAAGCTTCCTGAATGGATTAGCAACCCAAGTAAAGAATGTGCAAAAAATGAGATTTGTGCTACTGGTAGTGGCACAAGTCCAGCTATGGCAAAAACAGATGCTAGAAACAATATACTAAAATATTTTGAAACTAAAGTTAGTTCTCAATTTAAATCAAGTTTATCAACTGATGAAGTAAATGTAAAAAGCTTAAAATCTGAAGATATGGAAGAAGTTTCTGATGGTATATTAAAGGGTGTAAGCATTAAAAATACCTATGAAAAGGATGGCGAGTATTATGCTTTTGCTGCACTTGATAAAAATATAGCCATTAAAGAAATCAGAAGCGACATTGATAAAATTGATTCAAAAATGAAAATATTAGTTGCAGAAAATAGTGTTAAATACAATAAACAACTTGAAAAACTATATTCACAAAGAGAAGAATTAAACAAAAGATATTTAGTTTTAACTGGACAAATGATACCAGAAGTTGTTAAATATGAAGATATATTTAATGCTAGAAAGAAAAGTGGCGAATTGTCTTTAACCTATTATATTGAACAATCTGATGGCTATGAACAACAAATAAATGACTATCTTTCAAGTATAATTACAGAAAGCGGTGCTAAAATTACGACAAATCTAAAAGAAGCTAATAGAATTGTTAAATTGTCCATTAGTAGAACTAATATGCATTTGAATGTTAAGGGTTTCATTAGACAATTATATGTTCTAAAGCTTGAAGTAAGCAATAAAAATGGTGATGTAATTTCAAACCTTTATCAAGAATTCATTGAAAATGGTAGAAGTGAATCACAAATAATTGAGATAGTCAACATGAGAATACAAGACTATTTGTCAGAAAATATTGATCAAATTTTACAGTAATTAAATATTGCCATTCATTTCATTCTTGCCAATATAATACTTATAAGTTTTTGGCAAGAATTTTATTATGCAATAGCTTTCATCATCTTTACCATTATATCCAAAAGTAAGCCAATCATCCATCCAAAATTTTGATTTTTCTTCTTTATCAAAAATAATATCAACCTCTCCGAATAAAGTCATTGCCCTTCTAGTATGCTGATTAAAATAATAAAGACAGACATTATTATTTTTTAAAACTTGTTCTATTTTATGCGAATATTTATTTGTTAAAAAATAAAGTGTAAGATCATTTATATCTTTTTTATTTTTATTTATCATATTCGCAATAGTTCTAGTTTCTGGATATTCGTTTAAACCAATAGTGCAAAACTGAACCGTATCACAACTTGTTATTACATTCAATATATTTTCTTTCGTGCTTTCTACCATATATTTATACAGTTTTTATATATAATAAAGATTAAAGGTTGTATTTTAAAAGTAAATATTTTATTAATATTTTTCCAATTTTTCTATTTTCAATATAAATATTCAATACAATAATTATTATATTTAATAAATTATATAAGTATATATCAAGCACATTAGTCTTTATATTTGCCAATTACCAATTTTTTCTAATTCCCATGAAATGATATCTACAACAATCTTGAAAACTTTTTTTATTCATGCATATAAAAATCAAATGCTTATTACATATATAAAAACAATTATATTTAAATTCTATAGCAATATGTTTTTTGACAACCATTAAGGTATTAACATTATTGTCCAGCATGAATACAATAAATAACTTCAACCAATTCATGTAAAATACAAGTTTTATATATTTATTTTTCTATAAAACGAAATTTTATGCTATAAATATCTTATTATAATCTTCATTCATAGCGGACATAGAAAATAAACCACATCAGCGAGAGATCTACTAACGAGATCAGCAGTGAGTTAATAATATAACTAAGAATTTAGAATGTAGAATTAAGAATAAAAATAGGAATTACCATCCTCCAGATAATTCTCCACACGTTTTTACTCATCTGTAAAAACGCCTATTTTTGCCTATCGTCAAGACACACTATATTTACCAGCTGCAAAGAAACCGCTAACTTCTCCCTATGTGAAGACTCCTTACGTCCCCACCTGTGAAGAACCATATCTTCATTCCCATGTCAAGACATTCTCCCAGACCCATTGTAAAGGGACCGCTAAAGACATCTAGCCACCGTGAAGGGTTTTTTCTTTTCTACCCTCTGCGAATGGGACTCCCCCTCTCAACCCCCCTGTGAAGGACCACTCTATCCCTACCCCCCCCTGTGAAGGTATCATTCAATATCCACCCCCCTGTGAAGGGGGGTAAGGGGAGTTGCCTCCCTTCGTAAGGGAGGTGTCCCGAAGGGACGGTGGGTTGACAAAGAAATTGAAAATTAAAAATTAAAGCACGAAGCCCAACCGAAACAAGCTTGAGCTTCGCTTTGCTCACATCACACTTCGCAAATCAACAGGTTAACAAACTTAAGCAAGCCTCGTTTGTTTTTGCTTCGTGTTTGCTTGATTTCGGTAGCCTGTCGTTGGGCGAAGTGCCTGACGACCGAAGGGAGGATGAAGCACGAAGGCAAGGGGATGCAAGCGACTTGCGAAGCAAGGCATTTGCAATCACCAGTGAGGCGAAGCTGAACGTTTGCCAAAGTGCCAACCGAGTGAAACGAGGATGAAGCACGAAGCAGAAGTTGTGCAAGCTTGCTTGCAACAACTAGCCTGTCGGTCTGCGAAGTGCCAACTGAACTTGCGAAGCAAGTGAAGGTGAAGCACGAAGCAGAAGTTGTTCAAGCTTGCTTGAATTTGCTAGCTTGTCGTCCCACGAAGTGCCAACTGAACGAAGTGAAGGTGAAGCACGAAGCCGATGTGATGCAAGTTTACTTGCAATCACAAACTTGTTGTTCGGCGAAGTGCGATGTCAACGAAGTGAACGCTCAAGCACGAAGTAGGCGGAATGTCGGCTTGCCGAACATCACGAGTCTATCCTTCGGCAAACTTCGGTATCAGCGATGTGTGTTTGCATAACATCACTGATGGTGAATTTTGCTAAAGGAAAAAGGAGGACTATTAGCTGGGCTGGTGGAGGGTGTATTATCTTAACTTAATTTCTTTTATTCTTTTACCGAATAGTTCAAGCTTCCATTTTTCAAATAAATCTTCAAGATTTTCGCTATCAGAAATATATGAACTCAAATCCATTTTATTTTGAACAAGCTCTGGATTTATTTCTAATTTTTTGCATTCCGATGTTATATAATCGCTAATTTCTTCAAGTTTACGAATCATTGCTTTGTCCTTGAGTTCAACTATATAAGGTTTTTCTTGTATGTTATTTGTTTTAGCTTTATTCATAACTTTGCTATAGGCATTTATAAACCTTCTTTTTAATACTTTAGGTTTGCTTAAAATTTCTTTGTCATCTTTAAATATTATATTAATTTCGTCTATTGTTTTTGGTTGCTCTGCTAATATAGTTTTTAAAAATGAATCCGGCATAACTAAACTTTTAATTGTATTTGTCTTTATAGCAATATCTTCTCTCAGCCTGCACATACTCTTCATTGCTTCCATATATATATTTGTTTTATTGCCGAGTTTAAATCTCATTTTTCTCCAAGAATTTTTTATAATATTGTCCATCATATTTGGGCCATATCTTTCTTCCATATCCATTCTGTAATATTTAAAATTCTTGTTTTTATCTAGTTTTTGAGCCAACACTATATACATCTCTAAAAGATAGTCAACATCAGAAGCTGCATATTCAAGCTGCTTATCCGTAAGAGGTCTATTTTTCCAATTGCCAGATTGAATTTTTTTGTCTTTTTTAACAATAATACCAAGTGTATCTTTTATAAGATCAATATAACCAAGATTTGCCCTTAAGCCACAAAATTCTGCCATAATTTGAGTATCTTCAACATTAGCTGGAATAAATCCAGAAATGTGATATAAGGCCTCTAAATCTTGGCTGCAGGAGTGAAAGACTTTTTTAATTTTATCATTTGATAATATATCAAAAAATGGTTGCAGATTTATATCGTCAACCATAACATCTATAACACAATTCTTTATTATATCCCCATTAAAGAATGACATTTGTATTATAGATAAAGTTGGAAAATACTCTTTTTGTTTTGTAAATTCAGTATCTACAGCAATAATATTTGTTTTTTCTTTTATTTCATTACAAATATTAACTAAATCTTCATTATTGTCTATATAAAACATGATTTTATCCTAACATACCTAACGCTTCTTTATAAGTCTCAGTTAATTGTTCTAATTCTATTCTTTTATCAGAGTCCATTTTTCTTAATGAGATTATTCTTCTTAATGCTTTTGTATCAAAACCAAAAGCTTTTGCTTCTTTATATACATCAGAAATTTGTCTTGATAACTCCTTTTTTTCTTCCTCAAGATGTTCAATATTTTCAACAATTCTTTTTAATTTTAAATCAACACTTTTTTCTTTTTCTTCCATGATTTTATAAATATTAATACACAAAATTTACTTAATATATTTAATAATAAATAGAAAAATTGCAAGAATTTTATCAATTTTTTTCAGAAAACATAAAAAGTAATAAAAAAATTAAGCCTATATACATTACTGTCGACAATTTAAAGTATATTTTAATAAAATATGAAATCACTATTGAAAACAATAACATTATTTCTGGCATATTCTATTTCCATAATTCATATATTGCTATAGCAGATGCAACTGAAACATTAAGACTCTCAACAGCATTGCTCATTGGTATCTTCACTAATTCATCACAATTTTTCTTCACAAGATCTCTAATCCCCCTACCCTCGTTTCCAAGAACTAATGCTAAATTTTTATTATCAGTTATTTTATTAATCTCAATTTTAGCTTCGCCATCAAGTCCTATAATAAAATATCCAATTTTTTTTAAATCTTTTATTGCATTATTTAAATTTACAACTTCTATTAGATTAACAATCTCATTTAAACCAACAGATGTCTTTGCAACAACCGGCGTGTCCTTTACTGAATTATAGCTTGTTATTATTATATTTTCAACACCAAATGCTACGGCCGTTCTAATTATAGCACCTAAATTATGAGGATCTAATATTTGATCTAATATTAACAATTTTGGCAATTCATTTAGGTTTTTTACAGTATTAATAAAATCGTCAAAAGATAATTTTTGTTTTTGCCCAACAAAAGCAATATATCCTTGATGGTTTTTTTCTTGATATGGAAAAATACTGTTCAGCTTTTCAACATCAACAAACTGAATAAGTTTATTATCAATGGTTATATTTTCTTTTTTTAATATTTCAAAAAATTCTTGTTTATTTTTATATGAAACATAAATTTCATAAATTTTTCTTTTTTTAGATTTTAATATAGAAAATAATGGATGTTTTCCATAAATTAATATTTTATTAGATAAACATCCATTATTTTTAGTTTGTTCTTTTTTATTTAATTTTTTCATCAGCAATATTATTGATTTTCAATCACAACATCTTCTTCTTGAGTAGGAACAGTTCCTTCATTTTTAGGTGTTTCTAATTCAATCTTAAAATCAACATCGGCATTTTTAGTTAAGTTTGTTAAATACTCTTGAATAGCCTGTTGTTGCAATCTTTGTCTTATATTTTCCTTCACATTTTCAAAAGGCAAAAACTGTGCAGTTCTAGCATCTTCAACCTTAATAATATGCCATCCATATTGAGTTTTTACTGGTTTAGATATTTCTCCAACTTTTAGTATAAAAGCCATATCACCAAATTCTGGGACTAATTCTTCTTTTAAAACATAGCCTATATCACCGCCATTTTGACCGCTAACAACATCTATAGATCTTTCGCTAGCTATTTTTTCAAAATTTCCAGTTCTTAAAACACTTCTTCTAACTCTTTCAATTTCGTCCTTATCTTCAACTAAAATATGCTTTATTCTTCTCTCTTCTTTTCCTTTTAAATTATTAACTAACGTATCATATTCATTTTTTACATCTTCATCAGTAATTTTAGAATAAATATTGTCATTTAAGTATTTTTCCCTAATTAAATCTCTTTTATAATTTTCAACAAGCTCATTTATTTCTGGATCTTTATTGTATTTAAGCTTTTTAGCTTCTTGATCTATCTTATCATTTACCACAACTTCTAAAACCATTGCTTTTAAAACATTTTCTGGCAATTGTTCAATTTTAAGCTGTCCATCAGGACTCAATGAATTAAGTCTATTTTGCAAATCTCCTTCATAAACAACAAAACCATCAACCGTTGCGATTGGTCTTCCGCTATGAGTTTTTTTATTAGTCATTACTAAATCAAATAAAAAAACAGCAATTAATAAACAAAATATAACAACTATTACTACAAAATATATTTTTTTTCTTTTATCAATATTTTCCATATTCCTACAATAATTAATTACAATTTTATGCTTATAATTTAAAATAAATATTTTATTTTATCAAGAATTTTATTAAAATATACTTATAAAATAATTCTTGAACTTATTTATAGCAATAGTAGAGAAAATCTCTACTATACTATTAAACCAATTCCCTTATTATTTCCTCTTCATCGCCCTGTATCATTTTAATTATAGGCACTTCTATTGTCGTATACGCTCCCGGTTCCATTTTCATTGATGCTCTTGCAAAAGCTACCATAATTTGAGATGTTAAAGCTGGATTATTTATTCTCATATTAAAATCAATTAATTGGTTATGGGTTTTTCCAGAAACACCCTTTCTGCACATATTTACGCCATGTCCCATATCTATAACATCACGAATATTTGAAACCTTTATAAACCTAGTCTCATCATTAACAAAATAACTGTCTTCTTTTATTTCCCTGCAAGCTTCCTCAAAATTTGCACCATCCTCCATTTGTAAATATACAATTCTCCTATGTATACCATCGCCTAGTGGCATTGTCATTGACAAAGCATCGGCAACACCCTTTTTTGATTTTGCAACAACAGAATGTCCCATACTCATACCAGGTCCAAAATTTGTATAGGTAATGCCAAACGGAACAATCGCCTTCATTATTCCTCTGACCATAGAATCACTACCCGGATCCCATCCTGCGGCAATAATCGCAACTTTTTCATTTTTTCGGGCAATCTTGCCAAGTCTTTCTCTTAAATTATAAATATCGCCATGTATATCAAAACTATCAACAGTGTTAATACCCTTATTCAAAAATTCTGTAGCAAACTTTTCTACCTCTCTTGTTGGAGTAGACAAAATAGCCACATCAACCAATCCAAGTTTATCAACATTATCAACAACCTTTGTATTACTTAATTCCAATGGTATTTCTTTCACCTGTCTTCTTACAACTCCAACTAATTCCATATCATCAGCTGCCCGTATCGCCTCAACAGCATATTTACCAACATTTCCATATCCAACAACTGCTATTCTCAATTTTTTCATAGTCAATTTTTTATTATTAGTGGTTATAAATTTATTATTTAAAAAATAAAATACAAATACTTTTATAAATTTTTACTTTCCATCAGTCAGCATACAACAACCTTTATAATACAAACTTAGACCTGATAATATATACTAAAAGTTGAAAATGTAAACATTACCATCACCTATGAATAGAAAATTCAAGACATCATCAATAAGTCTCTGCCGATCACCACCCATGTTAAGGGCACAACAGAGTTCGTTCTTTATGCCCACCATTATGAAGTGATTATTCTATGTCTCCACTTATAAAGATTCTCCGAGATCACCCCCTTCTAGGCACTCACACCTACCAACAATGTCAAATAGTCCACTGTCTCTACCCAATGTGAAGGAGATCTCCAGTTCCCTCACATTTGAAGGGCTACATCCAACTTCACCATCCCCTATCAATGTGGAATATGTGGTTCTTCTCCCATCCCCTCTGTAAAGGCAAAACCAACCTCTCCCCCCTGTGAAGGGGGGATATGGGGGTTCGCCTCTCAGTTCCACCATTCTCTGAAGTAAATTTCTACCATCCACCCCCTGTCAAGGGGAACATCCAGAAATCTACCCCCTGTGAAGATGCCCCATATCCACCCCCCTGTCAAGGGGGATAAGGGGGGTTCCTCTCTCTCGGCTACCCTGTGAAGGGCCCCTCTCGGCCACACGTGAAGGGACCACATCTTCCATCACCCCCGTGAAGGGCCACTACTAGACTCCCCCTGTGAAGACAACCTCTCGGCCCCCTGTGAATGGCCACACCCAACATCATACCCCTGCGAAGGGGAGTATCCAGAAATCTACCGCTCTGTGAAGGCATCACCCCATCTCCACTCCCTTGATAAGGGGGGTAAAGAGGGTTCTCTCAGTTCTACCCCCCTGTCAAGGGGGGTAAGGGGGGTTCAAAAAAACTAGCTTTTATATAATAACATTACTTCTATAGTAATAATAAGAATAAACAAATAAAAAATATTTGTATTACAATATTATTAATAGTAATAAAAAAGAGTTTTATTTATATATATAAGATTACAATTATTAATTTATAATTTTAAATTATAAATTATTTATTATTTTATTATTATATTTTAATTATTAATCTTTAATTCTTAATTCTTAATACTTAACTCTTAATATTTAATATTTTTTATTCTTGTATCTTTTTTATTTTTTAATATTTTTTTATTTTATTTTTAATTTTTTAATTTCTTAATTTATTTTTTGATTTTATATTTTTAGTTTTTTAATTTCTTTTTTAATTCTCTGCCAAAGGGTAATTACAATTTTTAATTTCTTTATTGTATAGTTCGCCGCATGTGTAATTCCTAATTTCTTGTCAACCCACCGTCCCTTCGGGACACCTCCCTTACGAAGGGAGGCGAACCCCCCTTACCCCCCTTGACAGGGGGGGGCCGAGAGGTTGTCTTCACAGGGGGTTAAGATAGTTGGTCCCGTTTACGGGGAACAAATGGGAAAGACCCTTCATAGTGTTGTGGAGTATGAGTTGTTTCATGGGGTAAACTGAGATAGCGTTCTGACATTGAGGTAAAAATTTAGATGATTCTCTACTTAAGGGTAATTTTTAATTATTAATTTCTTTGTAAACCCACCACTAACTTCATCAACCCACCAATTATAAATTGATACAAAAAGTTTATTTTTGATTATCTTGTCAACCCACCGTCCCTTCGGGACACCTCCCTTACAAAGGGAGACAGGAAGTCTAAACTAATTCTTAATTCTGTTATCAACCCACCTGTCAACTTCGTTGACATCCTCCCTTACAAAGGGAGGCGAACCCCCCTATCCCCCCTTCACAGGGGGGGTCTGGGAGTGGTCCTTCACAGGGGGGTCTGGTAGGGGTCCCATATCCCCACTTTACAGGGAGGCTGGTAGGGGTCCTTCACAGGGGGGAAGTTGGTGATGCCATTCACAGGGGGGTAAGGGGGGTTCAAAATAAAAGTTTAATATACAAACACCACAATTATATTAAGAAAATTAAATAACATAAAAAAATATTGGTATTATAATATTATATTATTATGTAATTTATAAATCTAATAATTCCTTTTTCTCATTATCTTTTAAGAAAGTTGCATTGGCAATTTTATTCCAATAACTTTCCTGTCTTGATGATAATGCGGTAATTTTATCTTTTTCATAATATAACCCAATATTGTTGAAATCATCAAACATTGGAACTAGCCACTTATTTAAAGAGTTTATTACATTGTCAATCATAGGTATTATTGTTTCTTCCCACATTGATAATCTGGCTTCTGTTAAATTGCTATAGGTGTTATCACCTGGTATACCTAGTAATTGTGATGGAACTCCAAATGCTAAAGCTATATCACGGGCACAGCTATATTTTGTATTTAAAAAATCCATGTCCATTGGGGTTAAACTCATCTCTTTCCATTCTAACCCACCTTCTAAAAGTAAAGGTTTTCCTGCATTTTCATATCCAGAAAATTCTTCATTTAATTGTGTCTTTAATCTTGAAAATTGCTCATCAGTTAAAAATGCAGAATCGTCATTGTTTGATTTGACTACAAGTGCACCAATAGGTCTTGCACCATTTTGCAACATTGATTTGTTCCATTTTGATGCTTCGTTGTGCTGGTCTATTGAATATCCGGCGGCCTCTATTGGCGAAAGTCCATACCAATCGTTTACTGGATTAAAGCTTTTTAAATGTAAAATTTCAGATTTTCCGGTTAATGTATCAACATAGAAAGTGGTTTCATGGCTATTAACTTTATATTTATACGCCATTGGTATATTGCTAATATCACTGGCTATTAATGTTATTCTATCTGGCCTTAATATAAAAAGCTCTTTAGGATTTTTAAAATTAATCTTATCTAATAGTATGGCTTGTATATAGCTGTTTCCAGAAATTAATTTGTAAGAATATAAAGATTCAAAAAATTCGCTTCTACTCTGAGTTGGATTTGGATTTTGTAGTAATTTTTCAATTGGATGATCTTCTATCCTTTTGTTTGTTGTCTTATCGTATACCATTATTGGAACAGAGCTGGCACTTCTTGCCAACATTGATACGCATTTATAGGTAATTACATTTCTTATATATCCTTCTCTAGCAAAAACTTCAAAATTTCTATCAGACCATATAGCTTTTCCTAATGGTTGATAGTAAGATTTTGTTTCGTTAACTTTGTTATTTTTATTTTTTTCTTTAAAAATATTTTTTATTATATTCATGATAATGTTCCATAATTATTTACAAAATATGGAATATTAGTTAAAAAATTAATTGGAAGTATATTAAAGTTTCCTTTGATTGGTATTCTCCTTGAAGAAAGTGCTAAATATCTTTCTTTTTTCATCCTGTATAATTTGCAATATATAAAACAAATTATCATCAACATTAATTTCTAAATCTAATGAAGAAATGGTTATTTTGTCAGATATTGATAAAAATAATCCAGTTTTTTTATTTTCTATTATTCTGTTAAAATTAACATCATTGTCATTTTCATTTTGAAAATTGTCAACAAATAAATTTTTAATATCTCCGTTATACATTTTCATAATTTTAGGAAAAAATACCTTTCTAATATATTTAAATGGTGTTTGATAATGACCGCTGTGGTTTGATAGAACTGATATTTTTCCGTTTTCAAAAAGTCCGGTTCCGGCAAATAAAACGTCATCATTAAAGGTTAAAAAACTATGATGGCTAACTCCAGCTTTAAAAGGAAAAACATATAAATCTTTGTTCTTATCAATAATTATACAGGAGAAAGATGATTTTTTAGAACTTGTTCCATCAATATTATACTTAGTAATTATGTCATTAAGATCTTTTTCATCTTCTTCGGGGCTTGTGCCAAACTCTTTTTTATATAAGTTTAAGCTGTCTAATATTTCATTATTTTCTCCTATGCAAAATTTATTATTTATAATAGAGACTTTAAATTTTTTTTTAGAATTATCATTGCAATATCTAAGTTTTCTTTTTAGTCCGTAATTATTTAATTCATTTGATATTTTTTCGCATAAATGTTTACTTTTTTCATTCAAGTAATTTAAACGATTTACTATAATATTATGAGTTTTATTTATAATCTGTTTTGTTTGTGTATATTGCATTTTATCATTTAAATTAAATTTTTCTTTTAAAACTACTTTTATTTTTTCCATTTCTTTATGGACTAAAAAAATTTTTTGATAGTCCTTTTTAATTAATAGTAAATCTTCAAATTCTCCAATATTAGATTTTATGTGTTTAAAAATTTCCAAATTTGCTATAGAAATCTCAGGATGACCGTTTAAAAATGAAAGTTTTTCCATCATGTAAAGATTTGCAACTGGCAAGTATTCTTCTTCTGAATTTTCATCAGATATTATTTCATCTTGTAATAAATCGTAGTTCCTATTGGATTCCATTTAGCATTTAAAAATATTATTGACTTAGATATTATATCAAAAAATTGTTTCAAGTCAATAAAAACTTGAATTATCATTATTCCGTTATTATTATAAAATAGGTTAGTTAAGAATGTTTAGGTATGCAAAAAAATAAT
>CALXSB010000098.1 GCA_944391005.1 uncultured Rickettsiales bacterium
TTATTAAATTCATTAAACTCTTCTTCAGTTAATTCAGCCAAGGCCCTGTAATGTTTTTTAGGAATTAGTAATACATGTCCAGCTGTGATTAAACCTTTGCCTATATAAACAAAAAAATTATTGGTTTCTTTAATTAGACTTTCAGATTCAATATTATTACAAAAAATACAATCCATATCTAGAAAATAATTATTTGTAAAAATGATATAAAAAATATATTTAATTACAAGTTTTTTCTTGTATGTTCTAATATTTTATATATAATTATTATATAAATAAGAAAATATGAGCTATGATTAACAATAAAGATAGGAATACAATTTTTGAAAAATTAAAAGAAGGATTTATAAAAATTGCAAAAGAAATTGATAATGAAGTATATAATGGTGATTCCGTAGAAACAGATTATGTTGATCTAGCTTTGAATATGGTTATGGAAGCCTACAACAATAAAAGCACAAATAACCCGCATTTTTATTGGCTGGGAAATAGAAGGGGTATTATAGTAAATATAATTAAAGATTTGCAAAAGAATAAAAGTGATGAAAATCAATCAAAAAATATTGATATTTTTTTAGCAAAATACAAAGAAAATTTAAAAAGAATGTGCTTGGCAAAAAGAAATAGACGATTGTCTCAAAATATTTTTTATCATGGTTCAACCAATAATAATATAGAAAAGTTTGTGCCAAGAACTACCTCTTGTGGAGACAAAATTCCTTTAGTTTATGCTGCTTATGAAAGGGATTTTTCTTTAACGTTTATATTTAAAAAAGGACATACTCATATAGTAAACCGAAGCTATACAAAAGGACCAAATGCCTATTATAAAGGACATACAATGGAAGATCTAATAATGAATTTTGATATTGGCGGCACAATCTATGAATTTTCAGGAGAAGAGGCAAAAAGTTTTCAAGTTGGTATGGCAAAGGACAATAATGAAGTAGTATCAAAAGAAATAGTAAAACCAACTAAAAAAATTAAAGTCATTTCAGCATTAAATGAGTTGTCAATTCGTAATAATTATAAAGTTTTCTATGATGATGAAGACGGCAATCCAAAAGAATTAACAGTTAAAGATTTAATGAAAAAAAGAGAAGAATGTATAGAAAAATTGAAACGACAGGATAACAAAAATTTTGAGCTATTGCTTAGACTTCAAAAACAACAAGAGAATTTACATCAACTTTTAAAATATAAACAAGAATCATTATAAGAAAAAGCTGGCATTTTGTCAATAGTTTAATGTCATATTATAATTGAATATATAGAATCTTATCTCTTATCTTAAACTGTTTAATTGTAAATTAAAAAATATAATCTATTTATTATTGGTTTATAGCAAGTTCATACTTTTCTTTTGTGCTATGATTATACTTTTCCACAAAAAAATCTTTAATATAAACTTTGTCCAACTTTTTCATAGCCAATGTTTTTGCTTCAGAATCTAAATTAAAAAATTCCAGATGTCTATTTGATATTATGCCTAATTCTTTCAATAACAAAATATTATCTCTGCTTTTTCTATCTAAAATTATTTGTGATTCTATATTTCTTTTCGCTTCAATATAGCTTATGGATTTTTCATTTATTTCTTTTCTTATTAATGTTGAAGATATATTTGGCAGTCTTGATGATAATTTTAAAGTTATAATATTATTTTCTTCACAAGTTTTTACCATTTTTTGAAATATACATATTTCGTCTTGATCAAATCCAATACAAAAACACTTTATTCTTGATATATTATCAGATAAGACCTTATGACTGCTACCATGTATAATAACTTCATCAACAATACCGCTATAAATCAAATTATTTCTCCTTTCATCCTCTGTATTTATAAAGTTTGTATTTTTAAACTTTTCTGTTTCTTGATCTGCCAATGATAATAAAAAATTTATTTCATAAGGACTACATGATAATATTTTACTTGATTCAACAAGCATTGTAGTTAATAGGACAAAATGTCCAAGATGTAAACAATCAAAACATCCTCTTGTAAATATTGTATGTTTTTTATTAATTTTAGTTTTCTGTTTAACTTGTTTTGTCAATTCAAAATTTTCGTTTATCATAAAAAATTCACCTATAGATTAAATAATAAATACTATAAGTAGACCATTAATTGCCAATATATATTATTGATTATAAAAAGCAATGTATTTTAAGAAGTGTTATTCAACATTATTGACATATTTTAAAAAATATGTATAATAAATGTTAATATATAACAATTTTAAGAAAATTATGAATGATATTATTAATAGAATTAATCAAAGGTATAATAATATTGATATTATTCACGAAATTGAGCAAATGCATAATTCCTATAGAACAAAAATTGAAGAATTAAATCAAAAACAAAGTGAAATAGATGAAGAGTTTACCTATTGTATAAATAACATAAATAATATAAAGACTGCAAACCCAAGTAATTATATGAATAATTCTAGTTTGCATAACAATATAGCTGACGCAAAAGAACTAAATGAAGAATATCAAAAAATATGCAAAGAAACTATAAAACTTTCAAAAACTTATATTGAATACCTTTATAGAATTGCAGATACTGTTGGTATTACCAATAATGAATTTATGATTGATTTAAAAAGAAATATATATTACCGCAAAAAAGGTATAGATAATCATAATCAAGAGATTTTTAGGGCCACAGATATTGGATTATTGGATCGCAATGAAACTGGAATTAGGCGGGAAATAGAAAGTATAAAAGTTTTAAATAAAAACATTATTGAATTAGATGTTAAAAATATGCGAAAAAATTTAGATACTATTATTAATTCTAGCGACAAAGCATTAATAGAAGATTTTAAAAAATGTTTTTCTAAAAGAAGAAAACGTATTCCAATAGAATACATTGCACGACCAACTGGCAGCGTAGTTGAGAGATTGCGTTTAGAAAGACAAAATAGACAAGCTAATAGAGAAAATAATGGCGTTGAACATTAATCTATTATATTAATTAATGTTAATAAAAAAACATTAAGGCATATTATTTATTACTATTTTTATAGATAAATATAGGGGAAGAAATCCCCTATATTTTATTCTTTGATAAGTTCAATGTTTAGACCAAGAGATCTAACTTCTTTAACCATAACGTTGAATGACTCAGGAACGCCACAAACAAAGTTTTGATTACCTTGAATAATAGATTCATAAATCTTAACTCTACCTAAAACATCATCCGACTTAACAGTTAACATTTCTTGTAAAGTATAGGCAGCACCATAACCTTGCAATGCCCAGCATTCCATTTCACCGAATCTTTGTCCACCAAAATGAGACTTACCACCTAAAGGCTGTTGAGTGATTAAACTGTATGGGCCAATAGATCTAGCATGAATCTTAGTATCAACTAAGTGGTGTAATTTAAGCATATACATATAGCCAACTGTTACAGGTCTTTCAAAAGCTTCGCCAGTTCTGCCATCATATAATGTAACCTGACCGCTCTTGCTAACGCCGGCTTTTTCCATTATATTTTCAATTTCTTCAACTTTAATATTTTGGAAAGCACCTGTTGCAAAAGGAACACCTTTTCTAAACTTTTCAGCCATATCCATTAGTTCTTCAGAACTCATATTTTTAATAGCCTCATGCTCATGTGGTCTATCATAGATAGTTAAAAGTTTATTTCTGATTTCTTCTTCCTTAGCTTTTTTATCCTCAATACTATCAAGGATAGCAGAAATCTGTTTACCAAGTCCAACAGAGGCCCATCCTAAGTGAGTTTCAAGAATTTGTCCAATATTCATACGTGAAGGAACACCGGAAGGAGTCAATAATATGTCAATTGGAGTTCCATCTTCCATATAAGGCATATCTGCTACAGGCAAAACTCTAGACACAACACCTTTATTTCCATGTCTTCCAGACATTTTATCACCAGGTTGTAATTTTTGTTTTGTAGCTACAAGAACTTTAACAACTTTTAAAACACCTTGATTTAGGTCTTCACCTTCCTTAATCTTGGAGACATCAGCATTGAATTTCTTTTCTAAAGCATCAGTTTTTGCTTTGAATGCTTTATTTAGTTCTTCAATTTTATCCATAACCTTAACATCATTTATAACTATTTTTGTTATAAGATTTTCAGGTAATGATTTAAATGCTGTTTTAGTAATCTTATCGCCCTTCTTTAAATTGCCTAAAGCTTTTTCTAAATTCTTTCCTTCAACCATTTCAAAAATCTGAGAGAATAAATTAGCTTTTATCAACTTAGTTATTTCTTCTTTATCCTTCATCAATTTTTCAATCTGTTGATTTTCTAGGAATATTGCTCTTTCATCCTTTTCTAAACCCTGTCTAGTAAATACTCTAACATCAATTACAGTTCCGCTTAAAACACCAGGAGAAACATACAATGAAGTATCTTTAACATCAGACGCCTTTTCACCGAATATAACCTTTAAAAGTTTTTCTTCAGGAGTTGAAGGAGCTTCACTTTTTGGCGTAGTCTTTCCAACCAATATATCACCAGCCTTAATTTCAGCACCAATATGGATTATACCACTTTCATCTAGCTTTCTTAAAACATCTTCACCAACATTAGGAATATCTCTAGTAATTTCCTCAGGACCAAGACGTGTATCTCTAGCAACTACTTCAAATTCTTCAATATGGACAGAAGTAAATACATCATCACTAACCAATCTTTCAGAAATAACTATTGAGTCTTCAAAGTTATAACCATCCCATGGCAAGAAAGCAACTAAAGTATTCTTACCTAAAGACAATTCTCCATTATTAACACATTGTGCATCAGAAATACTTTGTCCCTCTTCAACAACATCTCCAACTTTAACTAGAGGTCTTTGATTGATACTTGTATCATTATTTGTTTTTATGAATTTATCCAATTCATAAATATCAACTTCCGATAATTCTCCTTTTTTTGAAACCTCAATTACTATTCTTGATGAATCAACAGATCTAACTATACCACTGCGTTTAGCTTTAACAACTGCACCGCAATCATTAGCTACTAGATGCTCTAAACCAGTGCCAATCAATGGCATTTCAGGTTTAGCAAATGGAACAGCCTGTCTCATCATGTTTGAGGCCAATAAAGCTCTTTTAGCATCATCACTTTCAACAAATGGAATCAAATTTGTAGCAACAGAACCAATTTGTCTAGTAGAAACCTCTATAAAATCAACATCCATAGGAGATTTATTTACATAGTTTCCATTTTCTCTACAAATAACAACTTCATCTGTTATTTTACCATTTTTGTCTACATTAACAGATGCTTCACAAATAGAATAATTGCTTTCTTCAATAGCTGATAAATAAACAACTTGATCTGTAACAACCCCATCTATAACCTTTTTATATGGAGTATCAATAAATCCATATTTATTAGTTTCAGCAAATAAAGCTAAATTGCTAACCAAACCAATATTCTGTCCTTCAGGAGTTTCAATAGGACATATCTTTCCATAATGGGTATAGTGAATATCTCTCACCTCAAAACCAGCTCTTTCTCTTGTCAAACCACCAGGTCCCAATGAAGAGATTCTTCTCTTATGTGATAATTCTGATAATGGGTTTGTTTGATCCATAAATTGAGATAATTGAGATGTAGCAAAGAAATCATTAATTGACGCCATCAAAGGTTTTGAATTAATCAAATTTTGAGGCATTATTGTATTAGGATCTACATTGTTCATTTTTTCCAATATAGCCCTTTCAATTCTTGCCATACCAATTCTAAACTGATTTTCTACTAGTTCTCCCACCGCCCTTAATCTTCTATTAGCAAGATTATCTATATCATCAGTTGGTTCTTCATTATGTTTAATTTTTGACAAAGTGTAAATTATAGAAATAATATCCTCTCTAGTCAAATGAAGAATTTTTTCATCTATATTTAAACCCAATCTATAGTTGATTTTCATTCTTCCAACATCAGATAAATCATATCTAGATGAAAACAAAATTCCATTAAACAATTTTTCAGCCTGCTCAAAACTTGTTGGAGTATCTCCAATTCTTATAGATTTATATATATCATATAAAGCTAATTCTTGATTAGTATTTTTATCAATTAAACTTGTTTCATATATATAATTACCAATTTCCGAAGTGTCAGGCGTAATAACATTGATTGTTTTTATACCAAAATTTTTAAGAATCTCTAGTTTTTCACTAGACAATCTAGTTCCAACAGGTAAAATAACTTCTCCAGTTTCCGCGTTAACAACATCTTCAGAGAGAACATATCCAGGCACTATAGCTTCTGTAATAATAAACTTTTCAAAGCCTGCATTTTTTAACTTTTCTAAAGTTCTCTTAGTTAGTTTTGTATCTCTTGAAATTACTACTTCTTCATTTCTTGCATCTATAATATCAAACTCAAACTTTTTACCAATTAATTTTGAATAATCAAATTCTGCTTCATAATTATTGTTATTAAGAGTCAAAGTATATTGTTTATAGAAAGATTTTAAGATTTCTTCAAGATTCATACCCATAGCTCTTAAAAGAGTTGTAACAGGCATTTTTCTTTTTCTATCTAACCTAAAAAACAAATTATCTCTAACATCAAATTCAAAATCCAACCAACTACCATTCATTGGAATAACTCTAGCCGTATAAATCTTTGTATTAGAAATTTTAGAATCTTCTAAATCAAAAAATACACCAGGAGCTCTTCTCATTTGTGAAATAATAACCCTTTCAATACCACTAAATACAAAACTACCATTTTCAGTCATAAGTGGCATATCACACAAAAATACTTCTTGTTCCTTTATAATTTTAATGCTTTTCTTACCAATTTCTGCATCATCCCATATAATAAGCCTAAGTGTTGCATATAAAGGGGCAGAATAAGTTCTACCAGAATATAAACATTCCTTATAGCTGTATTTTTCATCACCAAACCTATACGAAACAAAGTCAAGAGTAACTGTTTTATTCAAGTCAGACAATGGAAAAAAAGATTTAAAAGCTTTTGTCAAACCGCTATCTTCTCTTTTTTCTGGATTATCTTTCTCTAAAAATTTCTTGTATGAATCTTTTTGCAAAGATATAAGATTAGGGATTAACGCCTCATCTTCTTTCTCAGAAAATTTTTTTCTTAAAATAAAATTAGAATGATTAGAATTTTTCATTCCCTTAACCTTTTTTTATTATATAACTAATAATCACAACTACAAGCTGATTAAAATTTATTAATCAGCTTTTAATATCTATAAATCCAATATTTATTCAAAAAATTTATTATGTAATTTTTAGAAAAAGAAGCAATATTTTTTTCACAAAACAAGTACCCGTCTTTACAATTTGTAAAGACAGATAAAACCAAATTTTGAAAATTAAATTGCATCTTTTTGCAAAAAATTATAACATTAAACAACGCTTATTCCACATAATTATTTATTGAAGTAAAATTGTATATTTATATATACTATAAAATATTGGTTAAGCTAATTTAACTTTTGCTCCAGCAGCCTCTAATTTTGCTTTCATTTCTTCAGCTTCTTTAGCAGGAACACCCTCTTTTACTGTCTTAGGAGCACCATCAACTAAATCTTTAGCATCTTTTAATCCTAAACCAGTAATAGCTCTAACTTCTTTTATAACATTAATTTTACTATCACCAGCAGCTTCTAAAATAACATCAAATTCGGACTTTTCTTCAGCAGCAGCTGCACCACCAGCAGCACCGCCAGCTGCAGCTACAGCTACAGCAGCACTAACACCCCATTGTTCTTCTAACATTTTGCTTAATTCAGCAATTTCTAAAACTGTCAATTGAGACAATTCATCAACAACTTTTTGTAATTTTTCAGACATGTTTTTAACCCTTTATGTTAATAATTAAAAATTGAAAATTGAAAATCATTTAAAAATTTTTATCTTTTGATTACAACTTTCATAAACTTTTTAAAATAATAATTCTAAATCTAAATACAACATATAATGATTTAAAATTTTAAATTGAAAAAATCAACTAAAAACTAAAAAATTTTTAACTTTCATCATTAATTTTTTTGATGACACTTTGTAGAAAAATAAATTAAACTATTAAATAACTTATTTTCTACTCCATGTTTAGTTTTTAAATTTTATTTTTCAATATTCCCATTAAGCTTATCTTCGTAAGCAACCAAAAGTCTAGCTAATTGAGAACCTGGTGCTTTTAGTAAACCAATAAACTTTGCTCTTACTTCTTCCATTGAACCCAAAGAAGACAAATTCTTAATTTCATCCAATTCTAGAACTTTTCCATCCATGAATCCAATTTTAACATCAACAGCTTCATTATCTTTTGCAAAATTAATCAAAATATTTGATAAAGAAACTGGATCGTTTGAATAGGCTATAGCTATCTGATCCTTAAAATCACCTTCTAATGACTTTAATTCGCTTTCAGCTATTGCTATCTTAACAAGAGTATTTTTTAAAATTTTTAAATTAGCCTTTTTCTCCTTCAATGATCTTCTAAGAGAAGTCATTCCTTTAGCATTCAATTTCTTATAGTTCAACAATATAACAACTGAATTATCAGCAAAGATATTTTTCGCTAAGTCTATTGAACTAACTTTTTCTTCTTTTCTCATTGATTTCTCCTATTATTTATCCATACTAATCATAAAAGAAGGACCCATAGTGCTTGTCAAATAAATATTCTTAATATATTTGCCCTTAGCACCTTCAGGTTTAGCATCTTTCAAAGCTGCAATAACAGTTTTAATATTATTCAACAAATCTTCTGTTGTAAAATTAATCTTACCAACACCAACATGAACTATACCAAACTTATCATTTTTGAAATCAACTTTTCCTTTTAGTATTTCTTTAACAACTTTTCCAACTTCTGTAGTAATATTGCCATTCTTAGGATTAGGCATTAAACCTCTAGGACCAAGAATTTTAGCAATTTTACCCATTTTTTTCATAGATTCTGGAGTTGCAACAACATAATCAAAACCTAAAAATCCACCTTCAACCTTTGTCATTAAGTCGTCAAAACCGGCCATAATTGCACCAGCTTCTAAAGCCTCTTTTTGTAGAGATTCATCATCAGTAAATACAATTACCTTAACTTCTTTTCCTGTTCCTGCAGGTAAAGAAACAGAACCTCTAACATTCTGATTAGATTGTTTTGGATCAATTGTTAAATTGATAGCTAAGTCAACATTTTCAACAAATTTTCTCTGTTTATCCTGACAAGCTTTTTTTAACATTTCAATAGCTTCAACTACTCCAATTGTATTATCAGCCACAACTTTTTTCTTACTTTTTACATTAGCCATTTTTATACCATCAATTATTCAACAACTTCAAAACCCATAGATAAAGCCGAACCTTCTATCATCTTCATAGCAGCTTCTAAAGTATCAGCATTCATATCAACCATCTTTTTCTTGGCAATAGTTTCAATTTGTTTTTTTGTAATCTTACCAATAAAACCTTTACCTGTTGAAGATGAACCTTTTTTAATACCAGTTTCTTGCATAATCAAAAATGTAACAGGTGGTTGTTTTGTCTCAAATACAAAACTTTTATCTTTATAAACTGTTATAGTTGTAGGAATTGGGGTTCCAGCTGGATAATCAAACTTTAACTCATTAAATTGTTTACAAAATTCCATAATATTAACACCCTTTTGTCCTAAAGCAGGTCCAATAGGAGGTGCAGGATTAGCCTTTGTAGAAGGAACTTGCAACTTTATTATACCTATAACCTCTTTTTTACTATCTTTTTTAGGAGCCATTTTATTTTACCCTAAATATTAATAATTAATTAAACTAAACTTTCTCTACCCTGTTAGCCTCTATATCTATAATAGTAGGTCTTCCAAAAATAGAAATAGAAATCTTTAAAATATTCTTTTCTGGATCTTTTGACTCAACAGTTCCAGTAAAAGAATCAAAAGGACCCTCAATAACCTTTACAGTATCACCAATTTCGTAAATATTTTCTTCAAGTAAATTGTTTTCTTCATCAATTTTATTCATCAATTTTTCCATTTTACTATCAGATACTTCTTCAGGCTTTAATTTAGATCCCAAAAATCCCAATACCTTTGGAATATTTCTAATAACAGCATAGCTATCACTATTCATTTCCATATTAACAAAAACATAATTAGGAAACAACTTTTGTGCCGCTTCAACCTTTTTTCCTCTAACATGCTTAAATGTTTTTTTTGTAGGAATAAAAGCCTTATTTATATATTCATTATTCTTAGCAATTTCATTTATATCATCGCATATTTTATTTTCTTGTCCAGCAACAACATTAGCTATATACCACTTATTAGTCATTTAATTACCCATTCCAAATATTAATTTTATAACATGAGAAATCAAAAAATCTGTTGAAGCTATAGCAAGTGTAGTTATAAAAACTATGATACTAATATAAATAGAAGTTGTATAAACTTCCTTCCATGTAGGAAAAACTATTTTTCTACATTCACCTATAACTTCCTTAATATATTTTTTAGCAATACTTAACACAATATTCTCATCTTTGTTTCAAAAAAAGAATTAAAACAATAATTAAATATTAAAACTACTTATTTATAAAATCTTAATATTTAATTAAATCTTAATTCACACAATAAAAAAACAACAAACAACAAAAAATTTAAATTTATTTCAATTTATAACTGGCAGGGGCAGAAGGACTCGAACCCTCGACCAACGGTTTTGGAGACCGCTACAGATCGGAAGAGCGTCGTGTAGGGAAAGA
>CALXSB010000099.1 GCA_944391005.1 uncultured Rickettsiales bacterium
AATTCATTCTTCACACCTCCAAACAGCAATTTAGAAGATTAAATTTCTATATTATCTAGGTCAATTTCTCCATTCATAAGTTTTGGTAATAATGTATCACGTAATTGTTCAAGATTTTTATTTTCAATTTGATTTTCTTTTATTCTTTCAAATAAACAAGACACCTGATCATTAAATTTTTTTAATAAGTTTTCTGGCAAATATGGTATTACAATATTTTCAAATGTTTTCTTATTTATGTTATAAGTTGTGCTACCACCTGCTATGTTTTTTAGATACTCAGCCTGCTCAAATAAAAATTCAAATAAATAATATAAATCATAATCATTATTTATAATTATTGAGTTTATTTGTTGATTAGTTTGAGATTCTTCTGTTGTTATGCTTACTAGCCCTACCGTAGCAATACAAGATACTGCTATTGAGTTTTTTGGAATTATTGATTTTGCCCCCAACTTACTAATTGTTCTTTCTGTATTTATTGTAAACACTTGATTGTGCATATCTGGAATAGTTATAAACGGAATGTTTCCATTCCAAAATTCTTCATTTTTGGTTGATGGAGTCTTTCCAGTAATAACTTTTTTTGCTATATCAACTAATTTAGTATCGATTATCAAATTAGAATATTTATCTAAAAAACTATGATATATTGAATTACATATTTCATACAAATTATTATTTAATTTATTATTTAATTCTATTTTTTTATCAATATTTGAAAGAATTTTAGAAACTTTTTTTTGATAGTTAATATCTTTTAAATCGATATTCATATTTTCAACATCTGTTTTTTTTATACTTGGTTGTCCGCTTCCTCTATTAAATTGAATTAATTCATTATGTTTATATAGAAACCAATAATACAAATAAATACTGTCTAATATTTCTGGTTTAGTTTTAAATCCAATAGTATTCTGAACAATTACAGATTTATCATCGATAGATAAGGAGACATTACCTATTCCTCCTCCAACCAAAGTCATAATTGGTAAATTGGATTCTAGATATCCTCTTAAAAAATTATCATGAGTTTCTTGGTTAATAAATCTTGTTGCTTCATTTATGTTCGGATGAAAATTATTTTTAATCATTACATTATCAATAACAGGATATTTTTCTTTTTCATAATATTTAGGATTCTTTCCTCTATTATCAATTATTTTTTCTAAACAATCTTTTAATCTCATTTCATTTCCTCCTATTGAAAATCATAATTTTTCGAATTATATTTTATAACCTATTGCTTTTAAGTTTTTCTTTATTTCTTCTTCTAATTTATGTGATTCTTCAAATTGTTTAGATAATTCTGAAACAATATTCTTCATTTTTTCTTCAAAAGGAATACCATCTTCTTCTATTTCTTCTATCCCTACATACCTACCTGGAGTTAAGACATAATCATTTGATTTTATTTCATCTATTATAGATTTTTTACAATATCCTAGAATATCCGCGTAATTTGTATCATTTTGATAACTATGATATGTATTGGCTATTTTTTGAATGTCTTCTTCTGTTAATTCTCTTAATTTTCTTGTAACCATATTTCCCATATTTGAAGCATTTATAAATAAAGTATTACCTTTTTGTTTTTTATTTCTGTTGATTATCCAAACTGAGCAAGGAATAGCTACTGTATAAAATAAATTTGATGGCATTGCTACTATACAATCAACTAAATCTGCTTCAATAATATTTTTTCTTATTTCGCCTTCTTGTCCTCCTGCTGAAAGTGAACCATTAGCAAGAATTATAGCAGCTTTACCATTTACTGACAATTTAGATATCATATGTTCTAACCAAGCATAGTTAGCATTTCCTTTTGGTGGTATTCCATATTTCCATCTATAATCATCAACTAGTTTTTCTTGTCCCCAGTCACTTATGTTAAATGGTGGATTTGCTAATATATAATCTGCTTTTAAATCTTTATGTAAATCTTCATGAAATGTATCTGCAGCAAATCTTCCTAAATCTCCATCAATTGACCTAATTGCTAAATTCATTTTAGCTAATTTCCAAGTTGTAGGATTTTTTTCTTGACCATATATAGAAACATTCCTAATATTACCTTGATGATTTTCAATAAATTTTAATGATTGAACAAACATTCCACCTGAACCACATGCTGGATCATATACTCTACCACTATATGGTTCTATCATTTCTACCATTGTTTTAACTATACAAGCAGGTGTATAAAATTCTCCACCTTTTTGACCATCTTTAGATGCAAATTGCCCTAAGAAATATTCATATACTCTTCCTAGCATATCTTTTTCTGATGCTTCTTTAGTACCTAATTTCATATTAGTAAATAAATCAATTATTTCTCCAAGATTAACGTTTCTAAAATCTGGGCTATTGTAAATTTTAAATAATACACCTTTTAAAGAAGGATTTTCTTTTTCAATTAGATCTAAAGCATTATCTAATATTTCCCCAATATTATAATCTTTAGAATGTGCTACCAAATATGACCATCTTGCTTTTTCAGGAACAAAGAATATATTATCTTCTTCATAAGCATCTATTACTTCTTCTAAGCCATAACCTTCTTTTACAAGTTCATTATATTTTTCTTCAAAACTATCAGAAAGATATTTTAAAAATATTATACCTAATACTACAAATTTATAATTTGATACAGACAAACCACC
>CALXSB010000100.1 GCA_944391005.1 uncultured Rickettsiales bacterium
TCATGTATTGTATTTTTAATTGTAACATTCTTGATATATTTAACGTGGAAATCAAACAAAAAATATGATATTTTCGTTTACTCCTTAATCATCGCGGGCGGCCTAGGAAATTTATATGACAGAATAATATTTGGCGGAGTTTTTGACTTCTTGGATTTCCATATTGGAGAATATCATTGGCCTGCATTTAATTTAGCAGACTCGCTCATATGTATTGGAGTAGCATTACTATTGCTAAAGGATTTAATTGATTTTATCAAAACACGTAAAAATAGTTAAAGTATAAGTTATACTTTAACTATTTAAATTTACATCTTTTCAACGGTATTAATTCCTAATAAATATAGACAAACTTCAATATACTTTTTAGTCAAATATATTAAAGACAATTTTGATTTTTTATATATTTCATCTGTCTCTGTATTTATTGGACAAGCAGAATAAAAACTATTAAATTTTTTAGCCAAGATATGGACATATTCAGCAATATAATTTGGTGCTCTTTTTTCATATGTATTTTTAAATACCTGAGAAAATCTTGTAAGTTCAACTAATAACTCTTTTTCTTCCTTAGTTTTAATTTCTGTAATTTTATAATCAAACTTATCATAGTTTGAAAGAATTGAGTTAATTCTAACTAAGCTGTATAAAATATAAGCACCCGTTTTTCCTTCAAAGTTTGTAAAAGAATCCATATCAAAAATATAGCTGGATTCTCTATAATTAATTAAATCTGCAAACTTTAAGCAGGCAACAGCAATTTTCTCAATAGTATTCTTATCCTTAACTGTTGATTTTTTTGATATAACTTCAACCATTTCATTAATTAAATCTCTTAATTTTACAACATCGCCGCTTCTTGTCTTAAATGGTTTTCCATCCTTGCCGTTCATTGTGCCGAAAGCTATAAATTCACCTACATGATTATCGTCTAAATAACCGCTTTTTCTTGCAGCAGCAAAAACTTGTTTAAAATGCAAATCCTGTCTATAGTCAACCACATAAAGCATTAAATCAGGATTAAACTTTTGCATTCTATCTATTATGGTAGCCATATCGCTGCTTGCATACATCACTGCACCATCACTTTTTTCAATGATTGCCGGTGGCATGTCTTTATCACTTAAATCAATTATTTTAGCACCCTGCGATACGGTTATAATGCCTTTCTGCTCTAAATCTGGGATCATTTTTCTGATTAGATCATGAACGCTGCTTTCTCCGTTCCATAAATCAAAATGAGTATCCAAAATTTTATATATCTCCTTCATATCATTTATGGATATGTCCCAAAAATATTTCCATAGAGTTCTATAGGGTTTATAGCCATCCTGCAGCATTTTTGTGGTCTGTCTAACCTGCTCCGCAAACTTTTCATCTTCTTTATTTTTTGCACTTGCAGCTTTATAGATTAATAGCAAATCAGCAGGAGTTAAATTTAAATCTGTAATCTCATCCTTATCAAAACCTTCTTGGAATACTTCAGCATTTGGGTATTTAATTCTAATACCTTCAATAACCATTCCCATAGGAGTTCCCCAATCGCCTAAATGATTATCTCCAATAACCTTGTCGCCCGCAAATAAAAATATTCTTCTTAAACTTTCACCTATAACAGTTGAACGAAGGTGCCCAACATGCATTTCCTTTGCAACATTAGGACTGCTAAAATCTATGACAACAGTCTTTTTTTTATTCGGGTTCTTGTAGGAAAGTTTATCATCATTAAATGTTGAATTTACAACTTTTAATAATTCTTCATCTTTTATTATAACATTTATAAATCCTGGTCCGTCAACTGTAATTTTTTCAAATAAATTAGTTTTTTCCAATTCTGGAACTATCATATTTGCGACATCTCGCGGAGATTTTTTTAAAATTTTGCACAACGGCATTGCACAATTAGTTTGAAAATCACTTAAATCTGGTCTGTCAGAATATTGAAAAAATGCATATTTTTTATCAAAATTCAATTTATCAAAAATCTTTACTAAATTATCATTTAAAATTTCTAAAATACTCATAACTTAATTTTTCTTTTAAACATAATTAATTTAACTACTTTATTTTTTTTTACAAATAAAATTTTACTTTTTACTTTTATTACTAAAATAATAAAAAATAAATTAATAAAATATTTTATTGACAAACTAACTTTTAAGTTTATCATTTAGACGATGTGTTAAAAATTATTTTTATGAATAAAGTATTTTTGTTTGCATTATTTTTATTTTCTATTTTGTCAACTTCAGTCTATTCAAAAACCGAAATTGATAAGGCTTTTATGAAAAGAACAAAAAGTGTTGGCACAAAATTTACATTATATAGCCCGGACATTTATAATGGAAAAGAAATTCTTGAAAATCAAATATATAATGGTTTCGGCTGTAATGGAAAAAATATTTCTCCAAAATTAGTGTGGAAAAATGAGCCAGCAGGAACAAAAAGTTTTGCAATAACAATATTTGATAAAGACGCAGAAACAGGAAGCGGATGGTGGCATTGGATTTTATACAATATTCCATCAAATGTTTTTACAATTCCAGCCGATGCAAGTGAAGACAAAAAATTATTGCCAAAAGGTGCTGTTCAAGGTTTGAATGATTATGGTGAAAAAAAATTCGGTGGAGTTTGTAAAACAAATGGAAAAAAACATAATTATGTAATTACTTTATATGCTTTAAATGTAGAAAAATTAGATTTGCCAAAAAACGCTTCACCAGCTATGGTTAATTATTTTTTAAACCTGCATAAAATATCTACAGTGGAAATTAAAGCTTTTTACACTCAAAGAATTGGCAACAATTATAAAATAACAAATAAAAATTCCACAAAAAATAATATAAAGTATAATTTTCAAGGAAAGTCAGCAACAAGCACAAGTAGAAGCAATAGTTTAAATAAAAATATTAGTAAAACAAATAAAAATGTAATTATAGAAGAATAATTAAAAATAGGTAAAAAATGAAAAATAATAGCACTTTTGAGACGTTAATAGGCGCATTAGTTGTAGCAATATGTATTCTATTTATAATGTTATCTGCTAAATTATCCGGAAGCAGACAGCAATTAAGTAGCGGCTATAAAATATTAGCAGAATTTGACAACGTTGATGGTTTAAATATCGGCAGCGACATTAAAGTTGCAGGTGTCAAAGTTGGAAGCATATCAGATATAGAATTAAATAAAGAAAATTACAGAGCTAAACTTACATTAAAAGTTATTAATAGCTTAAAAGTTCCAACTGACAGTATATTTAAAGTATCAACAAGCGGATTAATTGGAAATAAATTTATAAACATCAAAATCGGTGCAGACGAAGAATACTTTAAAGATGGCGAGTATGCGGAATTTACAGAATCTTCAATGGATTTAGAAGATTTAATTTCAAGGTTTGTTTTTAATTCAGGTAATAAAGATGAAAATAAAAATTAGTATAGCTTTAGCTTTTATATTTTTAACAAATATTTCTTTTGCCGAAGAAGTTAAAGATATAGACAAAAATGAAATAATTGAAGAATTAGAAGATAATTCTCAATCTTCACAAAACACAACAGAATTAGAAAATACACAGAATACTCAAGAGGTTAAAGAAGAAAACGTCTTGAGAATTAAAGATGTAAAGGACATAAACAAAGCTGACATAGTTGTCATACAAGCACTTAATAAAATAACAGCAAAAACATACAAATATGAAGTTAAAATTGGCGATGAAATTACATTTGAAAGATTAATAATTGAACCATTATTTTGTTGGAAATCTTCTCCAGACGCTATTCCAGAAAATAAAGTTTTACTTAAAATAACAGAAAACAAATTAGATAAGACACAAGACACAATTTTTTATGGATGGATGTTTTCTTCATCTCCAGGAATATCATCACTTGAACACCCCATGTATGATATAACAATTGTTGATTGTTTAAAAACTCCAAAAGAAGATAATAAATAAGAAAAAGACCAATCAAATGATTGGTCTTTAAATTTAACAATTTAAAGAATTATTTCAAATAATATTCAATTGTTGAAACAACTCTTACTTGCTTATCTTTTTGATACATTTCATCATTACCATATTGAGAAATTGAATTTCTAGCAGTAATTACAAATACACCTTGATTAGCCCTCTTAATTTTACCAACCTTAGTTCCCGAATTATCAGCAAATTGTTGTGCAGCACTTTTTGCTTTTTGAGTAGCTTCATCAATCATTTGATTTTTAATATCATCAAGTTTTGTAAACAAATATACAGGTTTCATTGTTCCATAAGACGCTTTTAAATAAACATTTTCTTGAATTAGATCCAATAGATTTTGACTAGCCTTTTCAATAGCATCAACATTCTTCGTTTCTACAAAAATTGTTTGAGTTATTATAAATCTATTTTTTTGATTTGGATCCTTATATTCTCTAGCATCCATATCAACGAATTCAAGTTGCCCTAAACTAATTTCATCATCAGTTAAGCCAAATTTTTTGAAAAAATCTTTAACTTTTTCAGTATCAGAAAGAATTTTATTGTTTATTAAATTTAAATCATTACCAGCCGATACAAAACTAAGGTTCCACAAAGCTTTATCAGCAACAACGTATCTTTCTGCGGACCCCTTAACAGTTACAACCCCAGTCTTATTTCCAAAATTATTTGTTAAGCCTAAAGTAAATATTAAAGCAGAAATTATAACTGCAATACTTATAATTAAAATATTTTTTGTATTCATATAATCAACACAATTATTAGTAATAATTTTAGAATATTTCCCATTAAATAATAAGTCAATAAATACTTATTGATATCTAAATTGCGTTTATAAAAAAGAGAATAGAGAAAAAGTTTATTAATAAATTATATAAAAATTTTATGAACAAAATAAAAGCAAAATAATATCATTAGCTATACTAAAATTAATTATTAAACAAGAATTATAAAATTTTGCTATTGATTTTTTTAAAAAAAATAATAAGCTCTATTAGTTATTAATTAACAATTTAAAACCAATGCTAAATTTTGAAGAAATAAAAAACAAATCATTAAACAACGAATTTTTAACACGCGAAGAATGTATTTCAATTTTAAATATGTCATCCGATTTAGACTTTCAAAAATTACTTGATATTACATATGATGTTCGTAAAAAATACAAAGGCAATACTGTTAGCATTCAAATATTAACAAATGCAAAAAGTGGAAATTGCAGCCAGAATTGCAAATATTGTGCACAATCCTGCATATCTAAAGCCAACATAGAAAAATATCCACTTGTTCCTTTTGAGAAACTGCTAAATGACGGAAAAATTGGGAAGAGCAAGAATATAGCAAGGCATTGCATAGGCCTAAGCGGAATTACTTTCACCGACAAACAGATTGATGAATTTTGTGAATATATAAAGAATTTAAAAAAAGAAGTAAACACAGATATATGCTGCTCCATTGGCTTTTTAACAGAAGGACAGGCGAAAAAATTAAAAGAAGCTGGAGTCAATAGAATCAATCACAACCTTAATACCGGAAAAAATAACTATAAAAATATTTGCACAACCCATACCTACGAACAGCGTATAAAAAACATTGAAATGTTTAAAAGACTTGGATTTGAAATGTGCTGCGGTGGCATCATAGGACTTGGCGAAACTGACAATGACATAGTTGATATGCTCTTTGAAATCAAAAATATAAATCCAAAATCAGTTCCAATAAATTTTCTAATACCAATAAAAGGCACACCTTTAGAAAATCAGAATCTTGAAAAATTAACTCCAGAATATTGCATAAAAGTTTTATGCTTAACTAGATTGTTAAACCCGCAGGCGGACGTTCGTTGTGCCGCAGGCAGAGAAATTCATATAAAGGATAAACAAAACTTAATGTTCAAAGCTGTAAATTCAATATTTGCTTCAGGATACTTAACTGCAAATGGACAAAATATTGATGATACAATAAAATTAATTAAATACGCAGGCTTTGAATATGAAATAGAATAAAAATGACGGATTTTCCGTCATTTATATATAAAAACTTTATTATTTTTTAACGTATTCTTTAAAATATTTACACCATTGCCTTTGATTTTCAAATGTATCAAAATCGGGACTTAAAATTTCTTCCAATGAAAATTCTTCAATTCCCTCACTTTCTTTTTCATTCAAAATTAAATCAGCACCATCAACAGTAGCAAAATATATTAAATCAAAATGATAGTGATTATCTTTTACTTTATTCAATTGTATACCAAAAGGTCTAATCAATAGATTATCAATTTTATAATTATCAATAAACTCCGGCTCAATAAATTTTAAATTTTTAATACCCGTTTCCTCCCACACTTCTCTTTTTGCCGCATCATCTGGGCTTTCATTTAATTCAACATGTCCACCCGCTGGAAACCATTTCTGCAATTTTTTATGTCTAACAAAAATAAACTTATCACTCTTTGTATCTAGAACATAGGTTGTAACACAAAAATGTTTTTCTATATTTTCCATTTTATCTCCTTTTTATTAATATTTATTAAATTATAATGACTATTTTAAAATGCAATATTATAACTATTATTTTACTATTGCATTGCAGCTGCAATATTTTGTAAATCTTTCATTAACATTTTTTATTAGTGGTAATTTTTCTGGCAAAAATGTAGAAACATCATTTAATAGTTCTTTATAATCCTCGCTTGAATGCACATAGGATTTGCCAATTATTCCTTTTGATAAATTACTATATTTATTTCTTATTTTCCATTTTATTTCCTTTAATTCTCTAAAAATATTTTCATCACCAACTACAAGAAAAAATCTAGAGGTTCCAATACTGTTATTTAATATTTTTTCACAATCATCTTTATTATATTTTCCATTTGTTAGAGATGGTTGAGAGTTTAATAATTTTTCTTTTGAAACATAGACATCTTTTTTAAAATATATATCAAGTTTTTTTGAAGATATCTCTTGTAAAAGATCTTTTTCCACACTATTATCTAAAGAGTAAGGTTTAAGCATAATAAGCGATATTAGTTTCATAAATTACCTCTTATTTTTTAAAAATTTTTCTAATTCTATATTGTCAAATGTTATATTTGGGAGTTTATTTACAATTTCTTTATCTATATTGTAGATTTTATTATAGAGTACAGCAACACCACCAAAATAAGCGTCGTTTTCAAAATTGAAGTCAAATATTTTTGTATATTTTCTAACTAGGCTTTCACTTTGAGCTTCAATTTCTATAAAAGACTGTAGAAACGGCCATGTATCAATATCTATTTCAACCTCATTATTGTTCCAAGTCTCTCTTAAAGTTTCTTGATAAGCTACCTCTTTAAAGTTGGTTTTATTAATTAATTCAACAGCACTATCAAAATCATTTACTATAATTTCCACCTCTTCAACTCCGTTTATAGTTGAATCTATTATATTCTTATAGGTCATTGTAATTTTATCCCCTTCATCTCTAACTCTAATGAATTTTCCAATTTCATCATTATGAAAAACTTTTCTTTTTATCAGTCTTTCTTTTCTTGCTAGATTTAGGCCATTAATTAATAATTTATTTCTTATTTCATCCTTATTTTTTATAAAAAATTTTGCTTCTATTTCTTTTGCCATATATATTTTCCTTAATTATTTCGTTTGATAATTGTTAATATTGCTATAGTAATTTTTTTGCTTTTCAAGTAAAAGTTTTATTTTTGTATTTGGTAATGAATTAATTTCTTCATCTGTCAATTTAATTTCTTTTTTTAAATTGTTTTTAAAACTATTTGTAGAATATCTTTCTTTATATAATGTGTTATATGTATTTTTCCCAAGTTTAGTAAATGCTTTTAGCTTTGAATCTGTTAATGATAAATAATTTTCAAAAAATTCTCTTTCTATAATTTCTTTTGATTGCTTTAGCGATTTTAATTTTAATGTTATATGTATTAAAGAGGCATTATGTTCCCTAACTTTTCCATATAAAAATTCCCAAGAATTTAAGAAATTATTTCCAATATTTTTGAATATGAGTTACTTTACAGAAATACGATTCAACTTTATCTGCAATGGCATTATTAGGTTTTTTAATTTTTATACTATCCTCCATATAAAAATCTCTAATAGAAATATAGTCCGGTTCTATACTCTCAACCATTTTTAAAAAATTATCCTGTTGTTCTATTGTACAATATGAATATATTTCATGCAATAATGATGACATATTGACTAAAATTTTATAACTAGGATAATATTTTTTTAAATTATTTACTAAACTTAACAATTCACTTTGATTATTAGTAAATACTATATCTAAATTTTTATTAACTGAATCAATCTTTGCTTTTTCAATTATTTTGCTATCTATATCATATCCAATACATATAATGTTTTCAAACATATTTTTTATCCTTGATAACAAGGTTCCATCAGCACAGCCTATATCTATAATTATATTGAATCTATTTATGTTATTTATTAAAAAATCTATTTTGTCATCCATATTAATAGTCATTTTTTCTAGATATTCAGAATAGTTCTGAGAAGATGATATTAAATCTATATTGCTTATTTTTTTAATTTCCATAAAAAACTTTAGTAATTAATAATAATTTTATATAAACGATAAGTTATTAAAATTTCAATTGAACAATATGTATGATATTTTTATATAATTAACATAAAAAGTTATATAAATTAAATAATAAAATTAATGAAAGAAATTGTAAAAATTAATATTGAAAAAATATATTAGTATATATAATATCATATAAATATAATTATTTATAATTTTATGATAATCAGAAAGGCAAAAAATAGTGATTTAATTCCAATTTATAATCTATACAGATGTGTTATAATATCTGATAATGGGCATTTGACGCAATTTTTAGATGAAATTTATATAAATTATATTAAGTTAGAACTTGAAAAATCTTTCAATCTTGGACTTAGTATAGTTATAGAAGAAAATAATGAAATAATTGGTTTTATGAAAGCTTATACCTCTGAATTTAGAGCTTTGGCTCATGTACTTTCAAATACAACAATAATGATTCGTTCTGATTATCAAAATATGGGATACGGGAAAAAGATGATTCAATATTTTTGCAATTATATAGAAAATTATATGAAACATATTTATCGTTTTGAACTTTTGCCACATGAATCAAATAAAAAGGCAATGAATTTTTATCTACAAAATAATTTCAAAATTGAATCAACTTCAAAATATAGAGTTTTAGGAATAAACAATAATTTTGAAGATGAAATTAAAATGGTTTGGTTTAATAAAAATTTTAATCAGGACAGTTTAAGTAGCTATTGCAATTTTTTATCACAATATATAAAGAAACTTTATGATAAATAATTAATATTTTTTAATTGTTTTTATAAAATTAGTAATTATATTATTTAAAATTCTACCTTTTTTAGTAATTAATTGAAATTTTATTGATGGAAATAAATGTTCCACATTCTTACTTACTATATCTTTATCCATAAATTCTTCAAATTTATTATATATTTCTGAATATAGGTGTATTCCAATATTTAATTTTATAAAATTTTTAACCGATTCCCAATCTCCATTTACTATATTTATATTGCCTTTAATACAGTATTTATTACATAAATCTATAAAACCAATTATTATATTATCCTTATCCAACATAATCATATTTTGTTCAGATAAATCATTAAATGTTATATTTCTACTATCTTTAATTGCTAATGGATTATCTTTGTGCATCAAAATAATCGGTTTAAAATCAAATAATGTTATTGAGGAAAATTCAGGTGGTATTGTGTCGGAAACGTGTATTAATAAATCTATTTCTTCATTATTTAATTTTTCAAAAGCCTCTTTAATCTTTATATTGTAAATTGTAAAGTTGACATCGTGGTGCTTTTTTCTAAAAGATTCAATATATTTTGGGACTAAATAGTTTAAAGCCGTATGATGGGCTGCTAATTTAATTTTTTTATTATTTTTATTATACACTTCGTTTGAATAATAATTAAACAATCCTTCAACCTGTTGAAGAACATCAATTGATTTTTTATAAAATTCTAGTCCAGTATCAGTTATTTTTAATCGTCTTTTTGTTTTTTCTCTATCAAATAATTTTAAACCGGTGTCTCTTTCTAAAGCGAATATTTGTTTACTAATTGTTGGTGGTTCCACACCTAATTCTTTTGCCGCTCTGTTTATTGAATTAAATTTAACGGTTGTGCAAAATCCTCTCAATTGATTAAGTCTGTCTTTTTTATAATAAAAGTTGTTATTAACCATATATAATATTTTAAGCTAATTTATTATAATTTTATGTCATAATAATTAATAATTTTTAAAAATCAATATAATCGCTAAATATTTATATTATAATACTTGAATTATAATAATAAATTATTTTTTGTGATTTTTATCAAAATAAAAAATATTAATAAAAAATATGTTTTTATTTTATTGTATTTATTGACTTTAGAAAAGTATATATTATTATTAATGATAATATTATATATTATATATATTATGATACCAAGGCAAAAAAGTGGCTGCATTGTAGTCAGTAAAGAAGATCCAAATAATATATTAGTAATCAGAACCACCTATGGTGATTTTACATATTTATCATTTCCAAAAGGACATTTAGAAAATGGGGAAACTTTAGAGGAATGTGCCACAAGAGAAGTTTCTGAAGAAACCGGATTAAATGTTAAATTAGTAAAAGAATTAGGCGTTTGTGTGCACCCTGATCACTATTGCAACGAACTTGGTGAAATATTATTTTATATAGCGGATTCTTTATCTGATAATATAGATAATAAATTAAAAAATGACAACGCAACAAATGTTTTATGGATTAATTACAAGGACGTGTTAAACATAGGCTTAGAAAAAGATTATGGAAATTTTTATTCTAAGTATTTTGAAGATATAGAAGATTATATTAATCACAAAAAATTAACGGAAACAAAAAGTTTCCATTAATCTTTTTATATAGCTAGTCCAAATCTCAAACTAACAACGGTAGCAGTTGATTGATCCGTATCAAGAGCTGGATTTATGAAAAATTGAATATCTGGCGTAATTGTAAAATATTTTGTTATGCCTATAACATATTGTGCTTCAATCACATTTTCATATTTATGTATTGCACTTTTCCCCAAAGCTTCTTTACTCATTGAATT
>CALXSB010000101.1 GCA_944391005.1 uncultured Rickettsiales bacterium
TTTAATCACTCGAAATATTTTTGGTCATTAGTAGGGGAATTTTTACCCAACTATAAAGAAATAAAAGAAGAACTAAAAAATTTTAGTTTTCTTCTAACAAGCAATATTCTATAAAATAATATAAGAACTATAATTTTATTTAAAACGAAATAGCGTACATTTACAAATAGAGTATACATGATTTTTTATGTATAAAAAGGGGAATAAACTCTTTTGGAGTGTAGTGCTAAACTGCATAAAACATGTATGACAAATAAGACTATTTTACGATACAAGCCAAACAAAACCAAAAATGTGTTGACTAGAGGATAAAAGATCGATAAAGAAAACAAATTATAAAATAATTTATGTCTAATATTAGTTTATGACGATGGGTATAGAAGAACACAAATAATTACTTTAGCCATATAAGAGAAGTCACGAAAATATGTATACTTTTTGTAAAATTTGTCGAAAGGAAAACATAAGTGAATCATATAAACATAGACGAATTAACATAATAAGAAGATTAGGTTTAAAAATTTTTCGATAATAACATATTAAAACAAATTGAACGGAGAGTGTAAGTTTTTATAGGGGAGTAATAAAAGTTAATGAATTTAAAATATTTAAAGTATATAAATTTAAAGTTTTTGCTTTAATTGTTTTATGATTTATATTTTCCACATGTGCTATTCACAAGAAAATTTTGTTTTCTTGTTCTGATAACAAAGGGTTGTATTAAACCTACGGGATTAGTGGGCTAGTATTTGTGTAAAGTGGTCTAGTATTTGTTTATTTATGATGAATTTTATGTGTTAAAATTTTATTAGGGGATAAAAAGTAAATAAAAATTTAAAAGTGTCAGCACATTCATATCTATTCGTAAAACACAAGTTTTACGAATAGGTACACGCATAATAGCATGAAAAAATAATCTATTATGTTATTTTTTTATAACTATATTAAAATATGGCTTTTGTTAACTAAATTAAAATTTGTTAACTATATTAAAAATTGTAGATTACTACTATAAAGTAATTTTGTTTTTACTTTTACATTTTGCTAACTTTTATCCGTGGCTTTATTCTTAGTTTTGCATTGTCGAAAATTAAACTGATTTGCTATAAATATATAATGTAATATTGTCTGCAAACTATACAATTAAATGCATATTTTTACAGTTTTTATTTAGATACCTCAGTTTATTCTGTATATCTTTTGTATAGCAAATTCTTTTACAATCATAGATTTTTATCTGCGACATTCGTGTCGTATTATTATATAAATTCATATTAAGTTCGTGTTAGCAAGCAAATTTATAGGATTTTCTTATTGGCTGTATTTTATATTATCGAGTGTCCAACTTGCTTGCAAAAGTAAGCCTGATTGGTTTTACATACTATGTGGATGACACACAATTTAGTGTGTATTTTGCGCTTAGAAAAAATTAAAACTTGACTTGTTTAAATTTTATCATCACATAATTTTATTATAAAGTACATTTGGTAAAAATGTTTAGTTGTAATTTATCTTTTTTTGTATTTTTTTATAAACCTTAAGTAAATATTTATCTAAAAAATTTAAGGCTTGACAGGCTATATCTTTAGGAACTCCCCCGTAATATGCTTCTGCTATTCCTCCAATTATTGCACATATTGTATCAGTATCTCCTCCAATAGAAACTCCGATTCTTATTGCATCTTCAAATGATTTGCTTATTAAAAAAACAATAAATTGCTTGCGGAACAGTCTTTTGACAGGATTCGTTAAATTCATATGTCTCTATCAAATTATTATAATTAAAGTCAAGCGAATAATAGTATTTCTCAATATAATGTTTTATTTCTTCTTTAGATTTTTTGTGAAGTGCAAGCCACACGGCTATTGCTGTGGCCTCAGCGCCCTTTAAACCTTCTGGATGATTGTGGGTAACCTTTGTTACTTTATAAGATATTTCTTTTAGTTCTTGCTCTGATTTTGCAAAATATGCAACTGGAGAAATTCTCATGGCGGCACCATTTCCAAAACTATAATAAGGCTTAGGATTTTTTTCTGACAACCAATGTTTGAACATTAAACCGTAACTTAAATTTGGATACTTAGACCCAAAAAACTGCAAGTTTTTTATTGTTAATGATTCTAAGTTAGCATAATTACCCTTGCAGTCTATTAGTGCTTTTGCCACTGCTATTGTCATAACGGTGTCATCTGTAAAGAAACAATTTGGAGAAAATAATAAAAAATTTTTTATTTTGAGGTTATTAAATTCATAAATCGAGCCAACTATATCTCCAACCAAAGCGCCTATCATAAACTTAAAAAAAAAAAAAAATATAAAATAAGTTAAAAACATTTACATGAATGAAAGTGAATCATGCTATTTTTTTGTTATAATTTTATTCATCATTTTATTAAATCCAAGCATGCAATTCCCACATACTACATCATTAAATATTGTTAAGTCATAGTTGTTTATTGATTTAATATTTTTAAATGATGTTATAGATAAATAATTTATAATTTTAACAAAAACATTATAAATATCTAAACCAAAAAACAAATCTTCTGGCACGGAACATAAAATGCTTTCCATAAAGATTTGATTACACATATATCCGTTTGTATTATAGTAAAGAGTATTCAAAATTTTTAAGATTTTTATAAAATTTTCACCTGCTGTCTGCATTTTTGATGACAATTTATCTACACGGCCATTGACATTTATATTAATATATCCTTTTTTCTTTCCAGCATAATATTTATAATTTGTTCCATCATAACTTACCACATATATAAATATCTTTGTGTTTGAGCCAAAATCATCTTTACCAATAATTTGCAACAGATTACCATTCAAGTAAACCATACTTGTTTCCGATAAGTAATTAACAATAGAATTTTGTAAATCTTCAGCAAGGCTATATATTGTATAATTATTAAAATCTACTTCTTTTTTTTCTATCTT
>CALXSB010000102.1 GCA_944391005.1 uncultured Rickettsiales bacterium
TTAATTATTAATTTCTTAATTATTAATTTATAATTTATTTATTATTTTATTATTATATTTTAATTATTAATCTTTAATTCTTAATTTCCTTTGTCAACCCACCGTCCCTTCGGGACACCTCCCTTACGAAGGGAGGCGAACCCCCCTTACCCCCCTTCACAGGGGGGGTCTGAGAGGGGCCCTTCACAGGGGGCTAGAGAGACGTGGACCACTTCACAGGGTGGTGGATATGGTGGATCTTCACAGGGGGGGACCGAGAAGGGTTATTCACAGTGTGGTAAAGTTGGTATTGTCTTTACAGTAGGGTTGGGAGGGGCCCTTCATATGGTGGTGAAGTTGCTGTTGTCTTTACAGGGGGTTTTGGAGGAGTTTCACATGGTGGCGGGGCTGAGAGAGGCCCTTAACATGGGCGACCGAGAGGGGTCTTCACATGTAGGTCAAATGGGGAAAACCCCTTCACATGGGGAAATAATGGGCGAATAACATTACCCATTCGCACATTACCCCTTCACATGGTGTGGTTAAAGATAATGCTTTCACAGTTGACAGTTTGCGGACCAACAGGTTAAAATGAATGGCAAGTGCAAAGGCAAGGGGAAATGTGCTTGCACAATTTCACCAATGAAGTATAAAATGTGAAAATGATCGGCTTGCCGAATCATTCTAACTTGTTGTCATATGAAATGCCAAAACAACCGAAGGGAGCAAGAGTAGCTTTAGCCCGAGTGTTTGCCAAATAAAATTATATCAGCTAAGTGCTTGATAGTTTTATTTTTCGTAGTTATTTTCAATTAGTTTATTAAGCAATCTAACACCATAACCGGTTGCATACTTGTGGGTCATAAATCCCTCTTGACTAACATAGGCTGTAGCTGCAATATCAAGGTGTGCCCATTTATGACGTTTATTAATGAATCTTTGTAAAAATTGTGCAGCAGTTATGGCACCACCGTCTCTAGTTTTTCCGGTATTTCTAACGTCTGCAAAATCGGAATCTATTTGTTTATCATAAAAACCACCAAGTTTTGATAAAGGCATTCTCCATACGCCTTCGCCTGTTTCTTTTCCAGCTATTTCTAACTCTTCAGATAGGTCGTCATTATTTGTAAACATCCCAGCATATTTTTCACCTAAAGCAACGCAGATGGCACCTGTTAAGGTAGCTAAATCAATCATAATTTTTGGTTCAAATTTTGTAGCTGTATAGTATAATGCATCTGCTAAAATCATTCTTCCTTCTGCATCGGTATTCATAATTTCAATAGTTTGTCCAGACATTGATTGAACTATATCTCCGACCTTAATAGCTTTTCCAGAAGGCATATTTTCTACGAGTGCCATAACACCTATTGCATTTACTTTTGCTTTTCTCATAGCTAAAAGTCTTATTAATGAAAATACAACGGCAGCTCCAGACATGTCGGATTTCATTCCATCCATTGAGTTGCCAGGTTTTAATGATAAACCTCCGCTATCAAATGTGACACCTTTTCCAATAAATGAAATAGGTTTTTCTCCTGTTTCGTCGCCATTCCATTTTAGAATTACCATATAGGATTCATTATCACTGCCTTGTCCAACAGCCAATAAGCTGCCCATTCCCAATTTTTCCATATCCTTTTCTTTTAAAATCTCAACTTCAACGCCAATTTTTGTAAGATCTTTTGCCATTTTAGCAAGACTTTCGGGATAAATAACATTTGCAGGTTCGTTAATTAAATCCCTACAAAAGAAGACATTTTCCTTAATTAATTCAAATTTTTCAAAACTTTCATTTAATTTTTCTACATCTTTAGTCATAAAAATAACATTCTCAAGTTTTAGAGTTTTTGCTTTAAGCTTATCACCAGTCAAATATTTGTTGAATGAATATTCGCCAAGACTAAAACCGAAAATTAAGTGTGAATATAGATATATAAATTTTCCATCAAGTGCACTATCAAGATATTCTATAGTTCCATCATCAGAAATGCTAGTATTTAACAGGCAGCTAACATCTTTAATTTTATTACTTTTAAAATATTTAAAAGCCTTATAGCCAATTTCTTCTGCAACAGTTTCTTTAAATTCGTTTTCTTTTCCAATTCCAATTAAAATAATTCTATCAAAATTTCCAGGTTTAGAACCAACAATAGTAATCTCCCCATTCTTGCCCTTAAAATCATATTCATAAACCGCCTGCTGAATTGCAGATTTTTCACAATTGCATTCTTCTCCAACCTTACAAACCATTCCAACTTTACAAATACCAGATCTTTCAATATAGTGTTCAATATATTCTTCACTAACAAATAAAGCAACAGTTCCCGTTCTAACCAATTCAATATTAGTATAATTTTCAAAAGAAATTTTCATCATATAAAAAGTTATTATCCAAAGAAAATAATAGAAATTATATTTTCTAAAAACAATAATTTTCTTATTTAATTTTAAAAATTATTAAATTCTATTATTATATTCAAAAGCTAATCAATTTTTATAGCAAACCCATAAACAACAGTTTATCATATATTAATAACCTAATTAAATTTTTATAGTAATTATTATTATTTATATTTTTACAGTCCATCACAACCATGTGAAGGAATACTATGCCAGACCATGTGAAGGCCCCGCCCAATCCATCCCCCCCTGTGAATGCCCCCTCTCAGTCCCCCTGTGAAGATCCACCTATCTCCATCCCCTCTGTCAAGGTGGGATAGGGGCCCTCCTACCACCCCTGTCAATGGCTCCGCCAAATATCACTCATCTGTCAATGGGGAATAGAATGGTTCCTCTCGGTCCCAACTGTAAAGGGACTACTCCATATTCGCCCCCTGTGAAGACCCCCTATCTCCACCCTCCTGTGAATGGGGGATAGGGGGTTCCCCTCCCAGACCCCCCCTGTGAAGGGAATTTCCACCATTCACCCCCCTGTCAAGGGGGGTAAGGGGGGTTCAAAAAACTGTCTTTATATATTCAATACTACCAATAGATTAATAAGAATATATATAATATATATATTAATAAGAATATATAATATACATACATTAATAAGAATAAATAATATTACTATTATATATAATAATAGTAATAATAGTAGTAAGCAATAATAAAAATACTTTTATTTATATATACAAGATTACAATTATTAATTTATGATTAATCTATTATTATTTATTATAAATTAATAATTCTTAATTTATAATTTATAATTTTAAATTATAAATTCTTTATTCTTTTATTATTTATCTTTTTTATTTTTTAATATTTTTTATTCTTAATTTTATATTTTTAATTTCTATATCAACCCACCGTCCCTTCGGGACACCTCCCTTACAAAGGGAGGCAGGAAATATAAACCAACTCTTAATTCTGTTGTCAACCAACTACTGACTTCATCAACACAGCAATTATAAACTGAGATAAAAAGTTTATTTTTAATTATCTTATCAACCCACCTGTCAACTTCGTTGACATCCTCCCTTACAAAGGGAGGCGAACCCCCCCATCCCCCCTTGACAGGGGGGTCTGAGAGGGACCCTTCACAGGGGGGTGGAAGATGTGGCTCCTTCACATGGGGGAGAATTGGAAATTCTCTTCGCAGATGGGCAGATATGAATGGTCCCCTTCACATGGGGTTGTATGATATATGCTATTACTACAATAATATTAAATAAATAACGTGTAATTTTCTTTATAGCAACATTATGGATGTTATAAGATTTTTATATTTATGGTTTTTATTAATATAAAAAGTTGATGGGATTGGTGGAGATGTGTGTTGTGATAGATAATATAACATGTTTAATTATGTAGAATTGTTGTGGAGTGTTGGAGATGAGGGGAGGGGAGAATAATTATGATATTTTTGTGTTTTAATTTGTAAAATATTTCTTTACAAAATCAATAATAAAATTTAAATTATAATGTAATTTTAATAATAAATAGCTATGAAAAGGGCGATCATTATAGGGGCTGGTCCTGCGGGGTTGACTGCGGCGTATGAATTGTTGAGAAATACAGATATTAAGCCGGTTGTTTTTGAGAAAAATAGTTATGTTGGTGGTATATCAAGAACTGTAGACTATAAGGGAAATAAAATAGATATAGGTGGACATAGATTTTTTTCAAAATCTGATAAAATTATGGATTTTTGGAAAAATGAAATGGAGGTTGAAAATGCTGATAATATTGATAAAGATGTATTTTTGATAAGAAATAGAAAATCAAGAATTTATTATTTGAAGAAATTTTTTGATTATCCTGTAAAGCTAAATTTTAATACAATAAAAAATCTTGGTTTTATTAGAATGTCAAAAATAGGTATTAGTTATTCTTTGGCTTTGGTTTATAAGAGAAAAGAGGAAACTCTTGAAGATTTTATGATTAATAGTTTTGGTAAAGAATTATACTTGACGTTTTTTAAATCCTATACGGAAAAAGTCTGGGGAGTGAAATGTAATCAAATTAAGGCGGAATGGGGAAGACAAAGAATAAAAGGTTTGTCAATAGCGGCAATTTTAAAAGATATATTTAAGAAAGCTAAAAAGAAAAATGTTGATATATCTCAAAAAGATGTTGAAACTAGTTTGATTGAAAAATTTATGTATCCAAAATATGGGCCGGGTAATTTTTGGAAGCATATAGCTGATAAGATTGTTGATATGGGTGGTGAGATTCGTTTTAATTCTAATGTTGTAGCGTTAAGGCAAAATAATAATATATTTAGTGAAGTTAGGATTGAAAATGATGGGCAAATTAAAGATGTTGCTGGTGATTATTTTATATCAACAATGCCGATAAAAGAATTGCTGCTAAAAACTAATAATATGGATAAAAGAATAGTTGAACTGGCTGATAAGTTGTTATATAGAGATTTTATAACTGTTGGAGTCCTTGTTGATATAGAGAATTGTAATTTTGCAAATATAACGGATAATTGGATTTATATTCAAGAGGAAAAGTCAATAGTGGGAAGAGTTCAAATATTCAATAATTGGAGTCCGTATATGGTGAATGATAAAAATAAAATATGGTTCGGACTTGAATATTTTTGTAATGAAAATGATAACCTATGGAATTTGCGTGATGATGATTTAAAAAAATTGGCAATACAGGAGTTGAAGGACATAGGTTTTATAAAGAAAAGTTCAAATGTTGATTTTAATGATTGTATAGCTATTCGCATTGAAAAGGCTTACCCATGTTATTTTGGTGAAGGATATGATAATTTTGATGAAATAAAAGAATATTTAAATGGTTTTAAAAATCTTTTTTTAATTGGCAGAAATGGTATGCATAGATACAATAATATGGACCATTCAATGTTGACGGCTATGGAAGCTGTCAATAATATCAAAAATAATATTGATACAAAAGATAATATTTGGAAAGTAAATACTGAGAAAGAATACCATGAAAATAAAAAATAGATTTAGAGACTTTTTTGAAAATATTTTAGATTTTAGTTATAGTTTTAAAGACATAATAATTGAAAAAAACTTTGTTTTTCTATTCTTATTTATGTTTCTTCCATTGTTTTTTGATTTTATACTTGATGATTTGTTGTCTTCACTAGCTTTAATATTTATGGCTTGTGTTTCTATTTTTCTTATTAGAATCTGTCTTAAAGTATTTGTTTATAATAAAAAACTCTATAATTTTTTATTTTTTCTATTGGCGTTTGTTGTTATAATTGTTTATTTTAGAGTGTATACGAATATAATATTTTTGTCTTTTTCTTTATTGTTGCCAATGGTAATTTTTCCAAAGTTTTATAAAAAATATCTAATATTTGTTATTATATTTTTATGGATGCCGTATTATGTTAATATTATGCATAGGTTGTTATTTAATTTGCCATTGAATTCTGGATCGTTGGCTAGTATTTTTAATATGAATAAAGGAATAACAAAATCTTTCTTAAGTGAAGCTTTAAATTTAAAAGTATTGTTCTTTACATTTTTATATTTCATGGTTTGTTTTTACTTATTTTTTAAAATAAAAAACAAAAATTTTCTATTAAATAACGAAATTATCCTAAAGGTTTCGTTTTTATCATTTGTATCGGCCTTTATTATATTAAGTATAAAATCCAATTTTAATACAAAAATGCTGCCATTTTATATATATGATGAATATCTTGACTTTAAAGCTGAAAAAGAAAAAATTAAATTGATAATGGCAAATAGAAAATTTAATAAATTTACAGATATAAAATCGGATGTCAAAAATGATGATCAAGAATTATATGTAATTATTATCACTGACAGTGTTAATAGGGACCATTTGAGCGTGTATGGCTATGACAGAAATACAACTCCATATCTTTCTTCAATTATGGATGAATTATATATTTTTAATAATGTAAGATCTCCGCATGCCGTTACTATATTAACTTTAAAAAAGGCTTTAACATTTTCTGGTGGCAATGAAGAAATGCTTGCCTTTAATAAAGGTTCAATAATTAATTATTTCAAAGATGCTGGTTTTAAAACATTTTGGTTTTCAAATCACTTTATAAGTGGACCAAGCGACGACTTAATTGCTATATATGGAAGTGATGCAGATGAAAGCGTATTTTTAAATAAAAGCATGAAATGGTATCAGGATACACATTTTGCAATGGATGGTGATTTGCTAGAACATTTTAATATGGCCATAAATGACAAAGCAAAAAAGAAAGTAATATTTTTACATATTTTAGGAAGCCATTTTGTATATAAGGATAGATACACAAAGGATTTTAATATTTTTAATGATAGGACAAGTAATGAAGTGCAAAATAAAATAAATCAATATGATAATTCAATTTTATATTCTGATAATTTTATAAAAAATATAATAGAAAGTATAAAGAATTTAGAATTTGTGGGTGGGGTGGGGGATACTAAAAAATTAATATCATATGTTTTATACTTTAGTGATCATGCTGATGATGTAAACGATGGCAATAACAGCACTTTTTTCCATTATGAGGGAACTAATAAAGATTCTATATATGAAATACCATTTATTTTATGGCTTTCTGAGGATTATAAAACAGAATTTCCAAGTTTTGCTGATAATATTAAAAAATTTGCGGGCAGAGAATATAATATAAAATTTTTAATACATTCAATTATTCATTTATCAAACCTAAGCAACAACGACTTTAAAATTAATAGAAGCATATTTTCAGACAAATATTCTGACAAAGTTTATATTGAAGGAAATGAAACTTTGCCAAAATATTTGATTAAATAAACTTGTTTTAATTTGTTTTAAATCACTAAAATTATTAATCAACACTAATTTTAGGCATTTGCTGCTGATTTAAAAAAGCATTATAAACATTTTCCATCAGACACGCAACAGTCATAGGACCAACTCCTCCAGGAACAGGCGTAATATATTTTACTTTTTCTATAACACTATTAAAATCAACATCCCCACAAAGTCCGCTTTCATTTCTATTAATTCCAACATCTATAACAACACAACCATCTTTAACCATATCTTTTGTTATAAAGTTTTGTTTTCCAATAGCTACAATCAATATATCAGCCCACAAGCATTCGTCTTTTAAGTTTTCTGTTTTGCTATGAACTATTTTTACCGTGCAATTCTCATTCAATAGAAGCTGTGCCATTGGCTTACCAACTATGTTTGATCTGCCAACCACACATACTTTTTTACCATTTAAATTATCACCAATAGCACTTTTAATTAGTCTTATACATCCTTTTGGAGTGCATGGCAATAGAGAGCTATTAAAATCAAAATCACCAACAAATAGCTTTCCAATATTCAAAAGGTTAAAACAATCAACATCTTTTTCTGGAGCTATTGCCTTAATTATATTTTTTTCATTTATATGCTTAGGCAGAGGCAATTGCACCAATATTCCATTTACTTCCGTATTTTTATTCAACTCTTCTATCAGGTTTATAAGATCACTTTCCGTAATATTATCCAAAAGTTCGTATTTCAATGATTTAATATTACATTTTTTGCATGCCTTTTCTTTATTCTTAACATATATTTTACTTGCCGGATTGTCTCCAACAATAATAACCGCCAGACACGGTCTTTTATTATTTTCTATTTTCAATATTTTTTCTTTTATATTTTCTTTTATTTCTTCAGCAATTTTTGTTCCATCAATAATTTTATTTT
>CALXSB010000103.1 GCA_944391005.1 uncultured Rickettsiales bacterium
TAATGAAAAAGAAAATACATTTTATTGTTATGCTAAAATAAAAAATATTATAACAGATAATAAGGAAATTGTATTAAGTTCAAAACACAAATATATTCCAAGAAATTTATTTAAATGTTTAGTAAAAATGGCTTTGTCATTATTGGACAACAAAGAACTTGAATATTTTAAAAAAACAATAGAATGGTTGAGAACTAACAAATATGATAACATTTTGAATAAAAATAGCTTTATTACTTATATAACCTTTTATAATAAACCACCATTTAGAGACACACATCATATTTTTTTTAAAAGAAAAGATGACACAAAATTGGTGCCTTATATGACATATTTTATAGCTTTTAGTAATTTTTCATTCCAAATATTTATTCCATCATTTGAAATGAAGAATAGCCAATACAAAATTCTGCCATATGAAATAATTGATGATGAAGGTATTTTTTATGGATTTTGTGCGCCATGTTTGAGTTCTAAGAAAGTTGAAGAATTGGAAACTTCAATAAAAATATCATACAAATAATAACAACTGGTAATACTTATAAAAATAGAAAATTTAAAAAATAGAAATTTAATAATTAGTGTCATAATAATTATTCTTTTGTGTTTTTTTAGCTTAAAATATTTAAATAGAACTTATTACAAGATTAAATTAGAAAACGCTCTAGAATCATATTGTGAAGCTGAATCTAAAATTGCAGAGCTTATAAGAAATAGGTGTGGACATGATAATTACAAAAAATATTCTTTAGAACAATGCAAAGTTAGTCTTTATAATGAGATAGACGATCATATATATTCTGAGTGTCAAGAAAAATTTAGTTTAATAAAAAAATCAACAGTTAGAAAATGTGCTAAAAGTGTTATTTCAAATTTTAGCAAAGGTGTTTATCTTATAGAAATACCAAAATTTAACAAAGCACTCACAGATTGTACTGAAAATATTAAGGGTAATAATCTTTGTTTTTTAAATATACAAGAATGCATTCCAGATTTTGCTGAGACTATGTGGTTGTATGGTAAAAAAAATGATAAACAAAGAGATTCTTCAATTTTTGAGGATTATTACTTTTAGTTAATAGAATTTTCCCATCAGTGTTGGGTCTCCGAACCCAACACCACAGAAAAATCAAACAACGCAAGGAGACTCAACACCACAGAGAGAGATTGATTTTTAGTAAACTAACCATTGAAAATATGATGTGTGTGGCAAAAGTTAAATTTTTTATTTTTATGACTTCCATTTTGTTAGACCTTCGTTTATAATATAGTTATTTAATAATAAATGTTAATTCTAAATGGCGATAATTAAGAAAACAATACGAAAAATAAGTAAAACTATTCCAACATCAAAAAATATTAACAAGATCGTTGTAAAATATGGAAATAAATATAAAATCATCCCAAGAGGAACTGGGCAATTAATAAGAAAGTAATTTATGATTGAGGTTGAGGATATAGGACTTTTTGTTTTTTATTTTATGAATATATCTATCTTAATACTCTCATACAATGAGATAGATGTTAAATATTTTAAAACACGAGCAGGAATTATATTTATATTAATTGACTACATCTTCTCCATCCTAAACTACTTATTTGATGTGGACATGGGGGTTTACTATACCATTCAGTCCGCATTCCTTCTATTTTTCCTATTCTGCAAGTGCTTTTCAAGTATTAAGTCTGACGAGTTGAACAGCGAAAATGTTTGTCTGATTTTTTATAAACCGAAGAAGTTGAAGCAATTTTTGTTGAGTGTGTTTGGTTTGAGTTATAGCTCTGCAGGGCTGGTTATAGGTGGGCGGATATACCAGATGAGGTATGAGGCGGGGGCGTTGCAGGAGATACCCTTTAAGGATGGGACGGAGGAGTATTTGAGGAAGAAGTATTTGATTATAGATACAGGCTTTAAGTCCTGTGATTTGAGGGGTGATTGGCGGAGCGAGTTGCTGTCGCAGAGGGCAAGGCAGGCGCGAACGCTCTATTTGAGGTTTAATTGTTTAAGGAGTTTGAGGTTTGTGCTGAATCAAATACCGGGGTTTAAATATTATGGCGAGGTGTTCCCGTGCTTGTATTTATTGAGGTTGAAGGTGGTCAAGATAATTAGTTCCTTTTAATACAGATACCATAATGGAAACAATAAAACAAACCGAAACAACTATTGATCCAGAAACAGAGGAAGAAACATCAATAGAAATAGAAACAACAGAAACATACTTTGCACTAATATCCAAATGGAAAGGCGAAACATCAAAATTTGAAATAGATTTTGTAGACAATAATAATGAAATCATTACAGCAGAAAACTACGGCATAGCCTTTACAACAGAAGTTAGAGAAGAAGCAAGCGGACTTGTAAATATAAAAGATATTCTTGACTGCATTGCAGAAGAGCATAGATTTACAAGAATAGTAAGCCAATTCAATGACGAACTTAATCTTGACAGATTAAAAGACAAGTGCTTGTCTTTTAGAGATGGTCTAATATGCCAATATATATTAGCATACACAGGAAAACTATTCAAAGAAAGTAAAATAATAAAAGGAACAATAGACATTGAAGAACTTAAAACATTTGGCAACAGCAGAAGAGATGATTCGGTAAATGTAATTATTGCAGGAATACATGATGATGAATTAAGACCATTAACCTATAATGAAAGAGATAGTCTTTTAAAAGCAGGCATAAGCAATCTTGAACCAAAATCAACTGGCGGATACAGAATAGGAGACCTTATAACTTTATATCATCCAGAAGGTCAAAAAATCCATTGTTTAGATATGATAGAGACATTACATTATTGGGAAACATAGGATATGATCTAATGGCTGTATTTAGAGATAGTAATAATTGGAAGTCTATAATAATAGTAAATGAAAATCTTGCAACAAATAATGATACAGCAAGAACTATTAAAGATGTAAAAGCAGAATTAGACACAAGATTGAGACTTTATGGAAACAATGCTTGGATTGCAGATGTAGAACAGGCAATAAATGACAGCATAGTTCAATTGGATAATACAAACCCAAACAGATTCAATATAAACCCCAATTTTGAATTGAGCGGTGTCGGCAGAATTTATGATATTACGAATTTTGTCGGGTTCTACTTTGGAATTACAAAATAGTTGATAGTTGACAATTGATAGTTGATAGTTATTTAATTTTTTTAAAAAGTTTTAAATTTAAAAAATTTAAAATAAAAAATTAAAACATTGCCCGTAGGACATAATATACTAATTATCAACTATCAACTTTCAACTATCAACTCACTAATAATTATAGTAATAACAACAACATCTTAAAGGAAAATTTATGGCAGGATCATCAAGAAACATAAAAATAGCAGGAATAACTTTTAGCATTCCAGTTGAAACAACAGATATTCAAACTTTTGAGGGCGGAGAACTTATAAAAGAATACATAGAATATCCAGATCATACAATACCAAAAAAGACTTTTCAAAATGGATATATTAAAGGACTTGTAGTTGATCTAAGCGGAGTTAAAGAACAGCAATTCAAAAATCTTTTCGGCAAAGAAAACCTTTCATTTGTCTACAACTCTTCAGAAAAGACTTACAGCGGAACTGGATATATTGTATTAAGCAGCGAGGGAAGCAAAAAACAGGGGGAAGCCCAGAGTGATGCATTTGACCTTGTGTGCCAGACTGGGAAACTTAGCATCACCTAGTGATGCAATTGATAATTGATAATTTATAATTGATAATTAACTAATTTAAACAATAAAAACAAAGGAGAAAAACCATGCCAACCCAAAACTCAAACCAAACCCAAAATACCATAGAAGTCATAATGATAGAAGAAGAGGCAAATAAATATTTAAACTCTTTCAAAAATAAAATGGGTTATAAAGATATTTCTTTAATCATAAAACCAATAGATACAGAAGACAATGAAGAATCCAAAGAAGAAATTAAGAGATTAAAAACAATCAGAAACAAACTGATAGATGGCATAAGAATTGGAATAATATTTTTTGATGAAGAAAACAAGGTGGGCGGGATGTCGGCTTGCCGAACATCACGAGCTTGCCGTCCCACCGCAGTTTGCCACAGCGAAGCGGAGGAAGTCAAAGGCATAACCCAAAAACTTCTATATCCTTTTGAATACAATGGAAATAAAGTAGAAGAATTATGCTTTTTTAAAAAGCTAAAATTAAAAGATATCAAAAACATAAGTCAAAGCAAGGAAGCAGAAATTCTAATAAAGAACATTGCCACCATGACCAACGAGAAAGTAGAAAAAATAGAAGAGCTTGATACAAATGATTTTGACTATACGAGTTCTATCTATGCTTTTT
>CALXSB010000104.1 GCA_944391005.1 uncultured Rickettsiales bacterium
AAGAACCACTAAAATTGGAACGAGTCGGCCAACACAGTCTTAAACTCTTAAAAAAAGAAATTGATAAACAACGAAATAATAATATTATATTAGATCATTGCATAAATAATTTGTAATATATTAATAATTTAATTAAATTTTCTGCAATTATTATATATGCATCACATCGGCTTCGTGCTTAAACATTTTTCAGGTTCGTATGCTTTGATACTAGCACTTTGTGTTAAAATATTTCTAAGTAAAAAATTTTAGATATAAAAAATCCAGCTTGAAATTAAGCTGGAGCATGAACCCATAAAAATGGTGGAGAGAGAAGGATTTGAACCTTCGAACGCTCACGCGGGCAGATTTACAGTCTGCTGCCATTGACCACTCGGCCACCTCTCCGTTGATAGATTATAAAACCAACTTTTATATATGTCAACAAAAATTTTGTTTAATTACTTTTTCTTCAGTTTCTCTTCAAATAAATTCAATATTATAATTAACTTATATATAAACATTTTTCATTTAGTTATATCATCTCTCTTGCAAATATTTATAACAGAATGCACATATTAAAAATTAATATAACTGTTAGACAATAAAATTTGACTCAAATGTGAAAATAAAATAAATGAAATTGTATAAATTGTAAAAAATAAAAACATAAATAAAATATATTAAATAAATATATGGAAATTTAAAAAATTAAAAGTTTAATATAATAACTAGAAAAACTATTGAAAAATAAGTTTATTTTTATAATAATACAAATATAATTATATTAATAGCCCTAATGGCGGAATTGGTAGACGCGCTAGTTTCAGATGCTAGTAATCGTAAGATTTTGGAGGTTCAAGTCCTCTTTAGGGCACCATTTTGAGAGAATTTATGCAATTTATAGATGAAGCAACAATATATGTAAAGGCCGGAAACGGTGGTAATGGGGCAGTCAGTTTTAGAAGAGAAAAATATATACCTAAAGGTGGTCCTGATGGCGGAGATGGAGGAAAAGGTGGTGATATTATAATAAAGTGTGTTGATAATTTAAATACATTGCTTGATTTTAAATACACTAAAGAATTTATAGCTCAAAATGGTGAAAATGGACATGGTGCTAATTGCCATGGAAAAAATGGTGAAGATCTAATTATTAATGTCCCCGTTGGAACGGAAGTCCATTTTAATGATGAAGATGGAGAAGGTATTGATTTTACTGAAGTTGGGCAAGAAGCTATTGTAGCTAAAGGTGGAAATGGCGGCTTTGGAAATACCTATTTTAAATCATCAGTAAATCAGGCACCTAGAAGAGCAAATCCTGGGCAAGAAGGTGAAGAATTTACATTATTTTTAAAACTTAAAATATTGTCTGATGTTGGACTTGTTGGCCTACCGAATGCTGGAAAATCAACATTTTTATCTGTTGTTTCAAAAGCTAAGCCTAAAATTGCGGATTATCCATTTACAACTTTAGAGCCACAATTGGGTGTTGTTAGCATTGATGACTATGATTTTCTTATTGCTGATTTACCTGGATTAATAGAAGGTGCAAGCGAAGGCAAGGGATTAGGTGATAGATTTTTAAAACATACAGAAAGATGCAGCGTTCTTTTGCATTTAATAGATATAACTAGTGAAGATATAGTAAAAAATTATGAAATTATAAGAAATGAATTGAAACAATATAGTTCAAAATTATATAAAAAACCTGAAATAATTGCGTTAACAAAATGCGATAGTTTGTCTAAAGAAGAAGCGGAAGAAAAGAAAAAAATACTTGGAAAAAAAGTAAAAAATGGCAAAAAAATATTTTTAATATCAAGTGTAGCAAAAATTGGAATTAATGATGTTCTTAGAGAACTAAAGCAGGAAGTTTTAAAATATAAAACCAATAATTTATAGTATTTTTTGCGTAAAACACGTTTGAGTTGTTGAATATATTGGTTTTAAACGACTTTTAAAAATTATTAAAAAAACCTTTATTATTTATAAATATTGTTATATTATATTAATGATTATTTATTAATATAATATTTATGTTTAGAAAATTATTTATTATAAAATTTACATTGGCAATATTAGTTATATCATGTTTTTCGACGGCTAAAGCAATAACTCCGGAGCAATTGCAACAACAGCAATTAATCTTGCAACAGCAGCAGGAGCAGAGACGTCAAGAAGAATTAAATAGACAGCAAATAAATGAAGTTCAAAGAGTTAGAAAAGCTATGGAAAATCCAGATGAGGTTGAAGGTGATTTTGATAAGGAAAAAGATGATGCAGCTTTAACCGAAACAGATGATTGTATGAAATTTACAGAAATAGATATTTCTGGAAATAAAATTTTTTCTACGAAATATCTTTACAGAAAAATTACAAAAAATTATATCGGCAAATGTATTAACAAAAATAATCTTGGCGATATTCAAAATGATATAACTAATTTATATATAAAAAAAGGATATATAACAACTAGAGTATATTTTAATTTTAATAGGCTTAAAGATGGCGTATTTGAAATTTTGATAGACGAAGGAAAAGTTGGCAATATTACAATAGAAAATGAAAAACAAAATAGTAAAAAAGAAAACTCTTCAAAATTTCAAAGGGCACGTTTAGCCATGCAATCATTTTTTGCATTTCCATTTAAAAAAAATAAAGTTTTTAATCTAAAAGATTTTGAGCAAGGTTTGGATCAAATAAATAGATTGCAATCAAATAATGCCACTCTAGATATTCGTCCCACAAAGGATAAAAATAAAGTTGGTTATTCAGACATTTATATTTTAAACCGCAAAAGCAAAAGCACATCTATAAGCGGTGGTGTTGACAACAGTGGAAATAAAAGCACCGGTGAAACTTTAGCCAATATTTCTATTTCACAAGATAATTTATTATCCATTAATGATAATATATACTTAAAATACATACAAGATCTAAACACTGACAACAACGTTAAATATAATAAAGCTTTCTATGGAAATTTTTCTTTTCCCTTGGGATATTGGACATTTAATGCAAGCGTTAGCTATTCAAAATATCTAACAACAGTTAATGGATTTTATACATCATTTCACACTAGCGGAGATACTCTAACTCAAGATTATTCAATTGATAGAGTTTTATATAGAAATAAATTTTTTAAAATAAACTTGGGAAGTCAACTTGAAGTAAGAGATACCAATAGCTATATAAGAAATTTAAAAAGTCAAACTGGAAGTCGTAAATCAAGCAATATTGGTTTTTATTTAAATAATATAATATACACAAAACTTGGAACAATTATTTTAAGACCAACCTATCAAATAGGAACTGACTGGTTTCATTCAAAAAAAGATGAAAAAAATCTTTTAGACACAGAACCTCGCCTTCAATATGATATGATAAAACTATATGCCTATTACAACACAAGAATTAATTTGCCATTATTAACAAAAACTCAGATTAAGGATGAATTTGGAAATGATGTAATGAGAGAAGTAAAATCAAAAGATGAAAATGGAAAAGAAATTGTTAAACAAGAACCTTTAAAAATTAGAAATAAATTTCCTTTAAATTATACATTAACATTTGATTCTCAATATAGTTTTGATACTTTATATGGAACGGATCAGTTTAGTGTCGGAGGTGAATATACCGTTAGAGGATTCAGAGAAGGAAATATAAGCGGAGATATTGGATATTATATTAGAAATGATTTAAGTGTTGGATTAATAAATTTTTTTCCAAGAATAGCAATAGCCTCAAAACCAATGAATTTTGGAACAAAATACCATATTTCAATGAACGACTTTCTTTCAAGGACCTATATATCAGCATTTTTTGATTATGGATATGTCAGAAATAGACACAGAATCTTACCAGATAATTATAATTCAAATAGTGGATATTTAAGCGGTGCCGGAGTTGCCTTAAATTACTATGGAAGATATTTAAATTGGAGTTTGACCTACGCAAAGGCATTGCATTCACCGCAATATCTTCAAACTAGAGACGGAATAAAAAAAGAGGGTCATAGTTTCTATTGGAGAGTTGGTTTTTATTGGTAATTACCAATAAAATTAAATTCTTCTGATTCTTAATGTGCTGTTTATATTGTTTTCATGATTTTTATACCATTCTAAAAATTGGCTTGTTGAATCAACTTGATCATCATGTTCGCAATAGGGAAAACAATACAATTCGTTTTCATAATCTGCCAGCCAATCATTATCTGTTGGCAAAAATACTCGTCCCGCCTCAAAAAATGGAGAAACACTTGCAAATCTTGTTATTTTGTCTTTTATAACTTTTATACCAACTATTGGAGTTTTAATTGTCTTTTTTAGATCCTGAATTAAAGATTGTCCGCTGGCTTTGTCCTCTATTAATACTAACTCAGGATTCCATTTTTTAATAAGTTCAATAGTCTTTTTTTTGAGTTCAGGATATTCTAGCCATTCTCTGTAAACTTCCAGCAAATAAAGGTTATTTTCTTGTTCTCCCCAAACAGTGCAAACTGTTGGATCGTTTTTTGCACCCGCTTTAATTGCCGTGTCAAATGATAGAAATATTTTTGATGGAACAATAGTTTGCGAATATCTCTTTATCCAATTTTCTTTTATCATGCTGCCTTCTTTTACAACTGGTTTTTGCTGATATTGGGCCGAAAATATATAGCTGCCCATATCTTTTCTGATACGGTTAATTTCTTTGACGCCTTCTCTTGACGGATGCAAAATATCCCCCTTTTGCCTAAATTTTTCAAAATTTCCAATGGAGTAAAATGTATCCTCTTCAGCAATTGCCGGTATAGAAAGCAGAGTCCAATCATTGTCCTCTTTGCTTAATAGATGCCCGACTAAATCGTTTGGATGTAATCTTTGCATTACAATTATAATCGCACCATTCTTTTTATCATTTAATCGTGAAACAAAAGTATTACTAAACCATTCAAGTGTTTTTGTCCTATATTTTTCACTCATAACCTGTTGAGGATTATGAGGATCATCAGCTATAAGAATATCTCCGCCCTCTCCTGTCAAACTGCCGCCGACAGATGTTGCAAACCTATAGCCATTTTGAGTTGTCGCAAACTTATGCTTTTCATTTTGAACTGGATTTAATTCAAAATCTGTAAATACGTTCTTAAACCATTCAGAAGATACTACAAGTCTGCAATCAGTTGAATGTTTAAGACTCAACAATTCAGAATAGCTTGCAACTATTATTCTTGAGTTTGGCCTATTGCCTAAAACCCATGCAGGAAATGCAACGCTTACGCAAACAGATTTTAGACTGCGTGGCGGAACATTTATAATTAGTCTCTTTATATTTCCATTATAAACCTCCTTTAAATATTCCGCCATTAAATCAATATGCCAATTATGGCTGTATTTTACGCCTGGATTTATTGTATTAAAGGTTTTATGTATAAAGGCCGACAAATCATGTTTTAAAATTTCTTTTTTAAATTCACTTGCATTAATTTTACTATTAAAAAATTCATTCAATAAATCCATCACAAAACCTATAGTTGATACAATATTATCAAACAATATAATATCTTTTATATGGAAGTATTAAATTATTTATAAAATAATATAAATTCAGCAATTTGTCCTTTAAGCAATATAAGACATACAAATATAATAAATAAAGTTATCTGTGGAATAAAAAATATTAATTTATTAATATTTTGTATATTTTTAGGTTTTTTATTATTATCTTTTATTTGCTTATTTATAGATGAAACTACATAGTATAAGCACATGCCAAAAACTGCTACAATTTCTATAGCATTAATCAGATAAACAATATTAAAATTTTTTAAATTAAAGAAATCAAAAAAAGATACAATTAACATTAAAATTGGTAAAAATAAACAAACTATATGGAAATGCATTTCATTTCTAGAATACTTATATAGTATATTTGTATCAGTTATACCACATTTTAATAATAAAAATAGAATACTTGAATAGCTAAGAACAGCTAAAGTTAGCAGCATTATAAAGAATAAAAAACTTGAGAACACATATGATAATTCAACATTGCTATGAATAAATAATATTTGAGACAAGAATATCATAAAACATGATATAGAATATAATAGCACAAACTTTAAATTATTTTTAATATTTTTTATTGCAAAGAAACAAGACGCTAAAAATAGCAAAACAACAAATATATTAGTGCATAAAAAATATATTCCAACACTGTTTAATGAGTTATGAAATACAAAATAGGCAACCTTAAAAAACAAAAAAGTGCTGCAAAATACAAATGGAATAAAAAATATAATAAATATAGCTAAAAAGTCTTCATAATAAAATTTTTCTTTAAATATTAAGTATATAGGAGCACAAAAATTAGGCAAAATTAATAAAACAAACACAACAGCCAACCAATAGGATGGAATAGTTGCTAATTTATCTATATTATGCAATGTAAAAAATGTATTTCCTGTATATTTGTAATAGAATCCCAATATACACATAAAAAATATACATGAAATAAATGACGTGCTGAATGGGACCGAATATCTTTTTCTAAAATCCCTTAAATCAGGGTTTGTTATTAAAAAATATGAACTTATAACAACAGAAATATATATAAATACAGTCAACAGGATGCTGTGTGAAAATGATAATAAAATACAAAAGAAAAATATAGAAGCAAATTGTTTATTATATAATTTATATTTATCAGCTAAATTTAAATAGGTAAATGAATTTTGAAAAACTATATTTATAAATATCAAAACTATTGATATAAAAAACCCAAACATAAGATTAAACGAATTAGCAGAGAAAGCTAAAGGCACATTTTTTGACATTGTAAATAGATATATATCATAACGTCCATAGGCACTAAAAAATATTATAATAAATCCACATAAAACTGTAAAAGCTATATAAATACAATCATTAATAATTTTTTGTAATTTTGAAAATTTATTCATAAAACTACTATTAATAATTCCTAAAAATGGAAGCATTAATAAAATCTTAAAAAGAAAATGATATAATTTTAACATATTAATTACCACCCATAGATATAAAATCAAATAAAACATTTCCAATAGTTCCTTCTAAAAAGGATATTGAAATTACTAAAAAATATATAACAAAAATTGACATCATATAATTAGTATTGAATGAAACCTTTGTATTTAAATTTGTAAAATAAACATAATCTTCTCTTGGCTCTCTTGAAAATACATAGTAGTATCTTATAAATAAAAATACCATTAAAACTTTTTCAAACAAAAAAGGAATGAACAAATAATAAGCACCATCATGAACTACTGATAAAATATAGTTCCAATCGCCATTAAAGCCAAAAGCTAAAGGAAATGATAATTTTGATAGAACAATTGTATATATTATATATCTATATTTATAAAAACAGTATAGAACAGGGGTATTTGATTTACCAAATAAAAATATACATAAAGCAGCTATTATATAAAATAAATAGTTTACTAAAACGTGATTAATTAGTAAAGAAATGACAGAAACAAAACTATAATCATTATCAAGTCCAATTAATATTATAACATACCCCAACATTATCAAAGAAAAGCTATAAACTGTAGGAAGTAAATTTTTTCTTTCCATAGTTCTTATAGTGCTATAGGCGATCAATAATGTTCCTAAGGCATATAATACATAGTCTAAATGAAAAATATCAAAAATAATATTTAAATTAAATAATGAATATAAAAATTTCCAAAGAATATAAATTCCAATTATTATATCTGAAAACAATATATTAACAAATAAAAGATTTGTAATATCAGCAGACTTTAAAACACCGGAAAAATAAAAGTTAAATGAAAAAAATTTAAATAGCATTGCAAGCAAGAATATAAATATTGACAAGTTATACAAATAATTATCTTTAACAAGATGCAAATTACTTGTTATATAATCAATATCAGCAGATCCAAATGTAAAATAAACTATAAATACAAAAAACATTAATAATATAGAACCCAAAACACCATTGTTATAGTATTTATACGCAACGCTGGTATAGTTTTCTTGCCTATAATCCGACATAAGATTGTATAAAGAAAACGAATAAAATTCTATATAAATAAACATATTAAAAATATTATTGCTAATAAGTATGCCACATATTGCAAAATAATTAATCAAATAAATTGAAAAGAAAAAATTTAATTTTTTAGTATATATCATACTTTCATCAAAAAACATAAAAGATATAAGTTTTGTAAAAAATATAAGAATTAAAAATATTAAATTTTTCAAATTAATTTTATACTCGCCCATTATGAACAAAACATCATTATTTATTTTGTTCTGCAAAACATTGTTAGGTAAAACTTCTGGTATTAAATAAAATCCTAATATCAGCGTTATAGAAGCTACAAAAACAGTAATTACAGCATTTGTCATTTTATAATTTTGTAGTATTGCAATACCCGAGAAAATCAAAGGTATAAAAAGAAAGCAATATGGTAAATTAATTAGACTCATTGTTATTATCTCCATTATTCATTAAATTATTTACCACGCTAACACCGGTAAGAAAAGTCAAAACAAAACTAATAAATACTATAATACATACTGGAAACAATATATCTTCAGCTTTTTTAATAGTGATTAAATATATAAGAAATGCTATAATCAATATATATGTAAAAGCTAAATTAATCATTTTTACAATAGGCCTTTTTCTCAAAAAGAAAGCTATAGTTGATGTAGCTATCATCATAAGCATTAGCAATGAAATAATAATTCTAAAATCTAATATAGTCATATAAAATTGGTATATCAAAATTTAATAAAATCAATAAAATAAAAATTAATACTATAGTAAAAATTCCAATTATAGAAGTGCCTAAAGAACTAAAAAGCGTCAAATTATTTGAATTTAAATACTTATGTCTCAAAAACAACAAAACATACACTAATAAAAAATATAAAAAGGCTAATGCAAAGCTATAAATTCCAAATATGCTATAATCAGTTATAGAAAAAAAACCAAATAATAACAAAAATGGAATTAAAAATGCAACTATAACTCTTAAAATTAAATCACCCTTCATTGTTATCACCTTTTTTATTAAAAAAATACAAAACTATAACAGCACATGTATAAAACATAACTAAATGGGTTAATTTTTGAAATACCTTATTCTGATTCAACAAAGATATTCTTTCAAGATAGTCGTTATAAACTATTTGAGTTTGTTTATCCATTGGTTTAATTGAATTTACTTCAGCTGTTGTTTGAGTTATAAAATTCGTATTATTTTTGACAATATTATTAAAATTACCAAGTATTAATGAAAAAACAAATATCAATGATAATACAATAAATATGGATCTAATATCAAATTTTTTATCATCATGAACAATATTAGAATCATCAAAATTATTATTTAGATTAAAAATAAAAAACACAATAATAAGAATAAAAAATGTGCTAATTATTAAAAATTCGCCAAGATATATTTGCTGAGTAAGAATTGTTGATGATAAAAATATTAGTAAAAAAATACTAATAAATAAGCTTAAAAATATGTTATAAATATTTCTTAAAATCAATACACCAAACATTGTTAGTATTGTAAACACACAAACTAATGGTATATCAAGAATTTCAAATAATTGTCCAAACATCAACTTCTTTTAACTAATTACACATAAAGTAAAATTAATTTTATTCAAAATGTCAATAATTATTGATATTTATTTAAAAATTATTGGGAGACAAATCCCCAATAATTAAAATTTAACTTCAAAATTTTTACTTTCAATAAACTCAATATTATTGACATTGCAAACATTTTTTAAATCTTCAGCAACTCCGTCCATTTCATTTGCAATATCAGTATAAACCTCAATTTTATCAATTATTTCTTTAATTGAAATATTTTTCTCAGATTTATACTTTCTAACTTCAGCTATAATATTCAAGGCAACCTGTCCTACTTTTTCTGCCTCGCCATCCTCAACCAGATCATCAGCTTTAGGCCAATTTCCTCTAGCAGAAATTGATTTAGTTCTATTGAACTCTTCTTCATAGAGTGAAGAATATATTTCATCAGCTATTGCAGGAACAAACGGCGCAAACAATTTCAAAACAATATTAAATACATAATAAATTGTCCTTACAGCACTTTGCTGTCCTCTGCCAATCTTTTCAATTTCTTCTTGCGATAGATTTAAATCCTTGTATTTAAAGCCATTGGCACCATAGCATCTAACCTTGACTATTTCTAAATAATTGTCGCATAAATCATTCCAGAAGAAATTTTCAACAGCTTCTAAAGCCTTGTTATATTCGTAGTTTTCAAAAGATTTAGCGGCCTTTTCAACTACAAGCTTAAGTCTTGAAATCAACCATTTGTCAATGGTTTCAAATATCAATCCATTTTTAATGTCATCTTTAGCTGTATTTTTTTCTGCCCATCCATTAAATTTGCCATCCTTCTCAAGATTTTCAAAATTCATTTCAGCGAATTTTGCACTATTGAACAACTTTGTAATCAACTTTTGTCCAACAGCTATTGCATCTTCAGAATAGGCGGTGTCAAGTCCCAATGCAGCATTTCCAGCCCAATATCTAACTGCATCTGATCCCTTGCTTTCAATCAATCCTATTGGACTTATGACATTTCCTGCGGACTTTGACATTTTAGTCTTATCAGGTGCCAGACACCAGCCGGAAATTGCTAAATTTTTCCACGGAATAGTATTTTGATGATAATGTGCCTTTACCAGCGTGCAGAATGCCCATGTCCTAATAATTTCATGTGCCTGCGCTCTTAAATCAAAAGGAAGATGTATAACCTTAAATCTTTCTTTATCAAGGCAATGTTCTTCACTAATACCCCATGCCGAAAGCTGCGGTGAAACAGAAGATGTCGCCCATGTATCTAGAACATCCTTTTCAGCTTCAACTTCGTCTCGTGTATAGCCATCAGGCAAATCAACCATTGGATCAATCGGCAGCTGTTCAAAAGTTGGAACAAGCACTTTTCCTTCTTCGCCCTTTCTCTTTGAATACCAAACAGGAATTGGAATGCCGGAAAATCTTTGTCGCGAAATAGTCCAATCCCAGCTTAAGCCGTCAATCCAATCATGTATTCTGCTTTCCATCCATGCAGGATGCCATTCGCACTGAGAAGCTTTTTCATGCAATTCTTTTTTAATATCAAGAACTTTAACATTCCATTGCTTTGACACCAAAAACTCAATAGGAAATTTAGATCTTTCGCCAACCTTGACAGGATGCGTAATTTTTTCAGGCACACGAGTAATTTTCCCGTTCTTTTCAAGCAATTCAAGAATTTTTTCTCTTGCATCCTTAGCCTTCATTCCCTCAAGCTCAAGATATTCGCCATCTATAATATCCTTAACATTTTCAAGCGTCAATTGTCCTTTTTCATTCAAAATAATTCTTAATTCAAGCTTATATTTTTTCCACCAATCAATATCCGTCTGGTCTCCAAATGTGCAGCACATAACCATGCCGGTTCCCTTCTCCTTATCAACCTTTTCATCAGCTATTATAGGGACTTTAACACCTAATGGAGTAATTGCATTTTTGCCTTTATATTTGTCAAAATTATCAGGATGGCATATCAAGCCAACACAGGCAGGCAAAAGCTCAGGACGAGTCGTCATAATTTCTATGGAATCACCATCATCAGTCGTAAACTTAAGGTAGTTCATTTGACTCTCCATTTCCTTATCTTCAAGCTCAGTTTGTGCAAGCGCTGTTTGATCCACAACATCCCATATAGAAGGCTCATCTTTTCTATACAACAAGCCTTTGTTATAAAGATCTAAAAATGACATTTGAGATATTGTTTTAGATCTATCGGAAATTGTTTGATATTTTAAACTCCAATCATAAGAATGGCTAATTGACTTAAATAAATCCTGAAATTGGTCTTCTGCAATATGCACATTTTCTTTGCAGATCTTAATAAACTCCTCACGCGGCATTTCCTTGCCCTTAATGCCCTTAAGTTTTTCAATATACCTTTCTGTAGGCAAACCATTATCATCAAAACCAATTGGATAAAATACATTTTTGCCGCTCATTCTTTTATAGCGCGCCATAAAATCCGTTTGAGTATAGGAAAATATATGCCCCATATGTAATGTTCCAGAAACCGTTGGAGGCGGTGTATCTATAGAATAAATATTTTCTCTCTTTGTATCACTCCAATCAAACTTAAAAATTTCATTATCTTGCCAATATTTTTGCCATTTTTTTTCACTCTCGGCAAAATTATATTTTTTATCTAGTTTTTTCATAATATTCTTTTACCCCTATCTTCTCACAAAGAATAACAATTCATTATAAAAAATCAAGGAAAAGTTTACTCTAATATCAAATATTAAACTACAAAAATTTAATTGACTATAAACAATAATTGTTTAAATTTATGGTTGTAATAAAAAAATATTAATATATGACTTTCAAAACCATAGAATATTTCAAAAATATAAAAAATAAGCCGCTTTTATCATTAATTTATATTTTTCTATTCTTTCCACTATTTATGGGAATTGTAATGAACAAAAGTTATTCAATTTCAAAATCAGAAATATTTTTAAACATTTTTATAATTATTATAACAACTCTATCATTTTCAGCCATAATAGCTGTATATTATTATAACTTCATAATAAAAAAAGAATTAAATTTAGCAAAATACGAAAGCAGCAATCATCTATTCAGAATATTTATGTGCTACTTTTATATAATATTTATATTCGCAAATTTATTTTATATGGCACAATACGCTCAAAATATAAATAACGAACTAACAAATAGTTATACAAAAACTTACTTTAGGTTCAATGATGATATAAAATTTTCTTTAAGCAATTTAGAATTATTTGCCGATTGTTTATATTTAAGCATAACAACAATTACAACAATTGGATATGGCGAAGTTGTTCCGGGACATATATATGGAAAATTTTTAATAGCAGTAGAAGCAATGCTTGGACAAATAATGTGGGGTTTATCCATAACACTATGGTTTGCAAAAAAGAATACAATTCCAAGCAAAAAATAGTTCATTTAATCTTATTCAAAAAATAACATTATATACCGGTAAAGATATATTGTAATATATTCAACAATTTATAATGCGTTTAAATATCTTCCCGTAATACTTCTATCGTTTTTTGCTATCTCTTCAGGCATACCCGTAGCGACAATTTCTCCTCCGGATTCACCTCCACCAGGCCCCATATCAATAATATAATCCGCATTTGCTATCATATCCAAGTCATGATCAATAACAATAACTGTCGCACCTGCATCAATCAATTTTTGAAAAACTGATATTAATAGTCTTGTGTCTAATGGGTGCAATCCAATAGTTGGCTCATCAAATACAAAAACTGTTTGTTTCTGCGTTTTTCCAATTTCTGACGCAAGCTTTAGCCTTTGTGCTTCACCTCCAGATAGCAATGGCGTTGCTTCGCCAAGAGTCAAATATCCTAAGCCTAACTTTGAAAGTGTATTTAACTTATCATAAATTTTTTCTTGTTTTATTAGTTTTTCCATAGCTTCATCAACTGTTAATGACATTAATTCTGGCAATGAAATTGATGCATTATTGAAAGTATGCTTAATTTCTAACGCTGTTTTAGAATAACGTGAACCATTACAATCAGGACAGACAATATCAACATCCGGCAAAAACTGTAAATCCATAGAAATCTGTCCTGTTCCATCACAGGTTGGACAACGAAGCTTTCCTGTATTATAGGAAAAATCATTGGCTTTAAAACCGCCTTCTTTTGCAAGATCAGCTAATGCAAAAAGTTTTCTTAAATCGTCATGAATATTTGCATAGGTTGCAACTGTTGAACGAACATTTGCACCAATTGGAGATGCATCAATCAGATTTATACGATTTATACCGTTTGCATTAATTGAAACAACGTGTTTCGGCAAGCTTAAACCTTTTGAAACAGCTTCTAAAGCTGGAACCAAGCTTTCAAGAATAAGTGTTGTTTTTCCAGAACCAGAAACTCCTGTAATAACGGTTAAGCGTTCCTTTGGAATTTTTACATCAAGTGCATGAACTGTATGCAAAGGATTAGTCAACATTTCAATGCTCCCTTTAGCAAAAATATCATTTTTTGATATTCTTTTTCTAACAATTGCATTCTCTTCGCCAGATAAAAATTTTCCAATAATTGAAGAACTATTTTTTTCAATTTCATCAATTGTTCCTTTTGCTATTATAGAACCTCCATGTTTTCCAGCCTTAGGTCCCATCTCAATCAAATAATCAGAATGTCGTAAAATCCTTATATCATGATCAACCAATACAACAGAATTGCCATTATTCACTAAATCATGCATAATATTAATTAATCCGTCAACATTTGCTGGATGCAAACCTATGGATGGTTCATCCAGGACATATAGAACACCAGTTGTTCTATTGCGAACTGATTTTGCCAATTGCATTCTCTGTCTTTCACCCGTAGACAGCGTTGAGCTTCTTCTATCTAAACTCAAATATCCCAAACCTAGATTTATTAGATGTTTAGCCATATCCAAAAATTGATTTACAATACTTTCCGCCATTGGCTGCATATCAGACGGCATTTGCGATGGAACTTTTTTTATCCAATAAATTAAATTGTCCAATGTCATTTTGCTTGCTGTTGGCAAATCTAAACCGCATAATAAAGTAGAACTAGCTTTTTTATTTAATCTGCTTCCATGGCATTCAGGACACTCCATAGTTGAAAGATACTTTTCAATTCTTTCAAGTCCCTTTTCTGTCTCAGCCTTTCTCAACGCCTCTTCTACAGCCTTATGGGCATTGCGATAGGCACAATTTAATTCAAATAGTTTTCCATTCTTTGATGGTATCATTATAACACGATTGACCTCATCGCCATTATAGACAATTTGCTTTTCCTCCTCCGTCAAATCCTTAAACGGAACATTTACTCTTACTCCCAATTCTCCAGCAACACGATACATCCAAGAAATACCAAACATGTTCCACGACTCAACAGCCCCTTCTTCAAGCGTTTTAGAAGTATCAGGAACTAACTTACTGTCATCAACCTCACGAACAACGCCAGTCCCAGAACATCTTTGACAAGCACCATCACTATTAAAGGAATATTCTTCAGCACCCAAACCATTAAAAATTTCTCCGCATTCAGGACATACTAAAGGCTGCGATATAGCAACATTCATAGACGGCTTCAGGTAATGTCCATTAGGACAGCAATAGCTTCCAAGTCTAGAATACATTAATCTCAAACAATTTAATAATTCAGTTGATGTGCCAAATGTGCTGCGAATATCAGGTATTCCAGGACGTTGATGCAAGGCCAATGCAGCAGGTATATTTTCTATACTGTCAACCTGCGGTATTGACGCCTGAGAAATTCGTCTTCTCGTATAGGTTGAAAGAGCATCAAGATAACGGCGAGATCCTTCAGCATACAAAACACCAAGAGCCAATGAAGATTTTCCAGATCCCGACACTCCAGCAATTCCAACAATTTTATTTAAAGGAACTAAAATATCTATATTTTTTAAATTATGAACACGCGCACCTTTAACTTCAATAAAGTCCTTCATTAAAAAAATCTTAATTAATGCTATAAGCATAATATTTTTTTAATGTGAAAAGTCAATGGCAAATATTTAATGTCTATTTAAGTCTTGTTAAATATATAAAAAAGCTTGTAAAAATTATTTTAAATAATAATATTTATTCAGAACAATGTATAAATTGATGTTATGGTTGAAAAAGATAAAAATATAGAAAAAACAGAAAACAAGACTGACAGCAGTCAAAACAAAAATAAAACAGGCAAAAAAAGCAGAGTTTTTGCAAAATACTTTTATATGTTTTTAATACTATTAATAGCAGCTGCAGCTTTATTTTTATTTAAAGACAACATTAAAGTCCGCATTCAAAAATATTTGCCAAAATCAAAAGCCGCAGAGGAAACTCTATATACAAAATTAAAAGATGACATTGATTTTCACAAAAACACAATACAAAATTTAAGCAAACAGGTAGCAATGCTAGAGAAAGAATATAGATATAACACTGATACTATAAATTATCTACAGTCAAAAATTGATGAGCTACAGGACAATTTAGAAAAAATGAACATTAATCCTCAGCGTATTGAATTAATAAGAACAGCCCTTAACATTCAAAATGAAATAAACAACAACATTAGCTACAGCAATAATTTAACCGTATTAAAATCTCTATCAAAGGGAGACAATTTTCTATTGCAGAAAATAGCCGTTCTAGAACAGTATCAAAACACATCAATAAGCAGACAGCTAATAGAAAAAGATTTTAAAACTGAATTTAACAGCTTTATAAAAGAAAACAATATTCTAAAGAAAAAGGATAATGGATTTTTGAATTTTCTATCAAACTTTATAACCGTTAGAAAAACAAACAATGTTGAAGACAACAGCTATGACGAATTTTTGCTGCAGCTAGAAACGGCAATAAATACAAAAAACTATAGCCTAGCCTCAATGATTTTAGAAAATTCAATCTATTCTGATGATTTTTCAACTACAGCCAGCAATATAAAAACTGTAGCTTTATTGAATAGCACAATAGAGGAAATAATTAATTACCTTGTAAACAACCAATAGAATTATGATAAAAAAAATATTTTTTGTAGCATTCATCGTTTTTTTATCAATATGTGTCAATGAACTATTGAAATACAACGGAGAAATTATAATAAGCTTTTCCGATTATCAAATAATAACCACAGGCGGATTCTTATTATTTTTGACAATAGGAGCGTTTTTACTGCTATATCTCGCATTATATTTAATATTTTCAATATTGCACCCAAATACAAACAACTACAAAAAAAACTGCAAAAAACTTGAAAAAAGATTTAACCAATACATTGAAATAATCACAGAAGCTTTTGTATACAAAAGTGCAAGAAACATGAAAGAAGCATCATCAAAACTAAAAAAAGCAAACAAAGTTTTCAAAGAAACAAACCTGTCAAAACTTCTTGAATCTCAAATATACTACATAAAAGAAGAATATTCAAAATCAGAAGACAGCTTCAAAGAAATACAGGATGCAAACCTAAATTTAGACCTTCTAAATCTAAGAATAAGTCTCGAACAGGCAAAAAAAGCAAATAATCAAGAGGAAATAAAAAATTACGCCGAAAAATTAATTAAAATTGAACCAATAAACAAAGCCGCCTCAGAAAGTTTATTAAACATATATATTTCACAAAAAGAGTGGGAAAAAGCCTACAAAATATTAAATGTTGGATTAAAATCAAAAATTTTCAACCAGGACAAAATGAAAAATCAAATACTTTTTCTTTACACATCCTTAGGCAGAAAATACTACAACGACAGCAATTTTATTTCAGCAAAAAGAATTTTAAGACTCGCCTACAAACTTGACTCAACCTACATACAATGCGTAATATTATTAATTCAAACCTACATTGCCCTAGGAAAAATAGCCAAAGCCATAAAAATTATTAAAAAAACATGGAAATACAACACCAATCCATACCTGGCAAATCTATATCTTTCTTTACTAAACGAAAAAGAAAGAAAATCCATAAAAACAGCCGAAGGTCTATATAGAATAAACCCAAAAAGCTACGAAAGCAATCTCCTGCTTGCAAAAGCCTATTTAAACAAACAATTATATTCTCAGGCAAGAAAATATGCAAAGAATGCAGAAGCAATAAACGCAACAAAAACCCTATATGAAATCATGCTTAAAATAGAACAGGAAGACAACGGCAGTTCAACCTTAATCATGAATCTAAAACAGAGAATCGCAGAGGCAAAAAACTCAACCTGGAAATGTACCGTTTGCAATGCAGAATATTTAAAATGGCAACCGGAGTGCGACAAATGCAAGAGTTTAAATACAATTGAATGGTTTGAATAACTTGAATAAAAATAGTTTTAGAGGACATTTTACTTCCTTTTCTAAGGTTTGGATGCCAACGAAGTTGAGAGGTTGGTTGAGATGAAATGAAAAATGAAAAATTAGCATTCAGCAGAGAACTCTCCAAGTTTTCATCAGCTCTGTGATGGCAATATCTCGGTTCACAATGTAAAGGGCTGCACCCAATATTATCCCAGTCAAGGGGATCGCTCCATCTCCACCCCCCTGTGAAGGGGGGATAGGGGGGTTCGCCTCCCTTCGTAAGGGAGGTGTCCCGAAGGGACGGTGGGTTGACAAAAGAAATTAAGAATTAAAAATTAAGAATTAAAAATTAATCTTCAGTAAAGAATCTAAAATAAATTAAAAAACTGAAAATATAAAATTAAGAATAAAAAAATATTAAAAAATAAAAAAGATAAATAATAAAAGAATAAATAATTTATAATTTAAAATTATATTATTAATAATTGTAATCTTATATATATAAATAAAAGTTTTTTTTATTATTACTATTATTACTATTATATATAATAGTAATTATTCTTTATCTATTTATTCTTATTAATGTATATATATTATATATATTCTTATTAATGTATATATTATATATATAATATTCTTATTAATCTATTAGCAGTGTGAATATATAAAACAGTTTTTGAACCCCCCTTACCCCCCTTCACAGGGGGGTCTGGGAAGGGCTCTTTACATGTGGGGCGGGTTTGGGGTCTATTCACAGAGGGGTGGATTTCTGGATGTTCCCCTTGACAGGGGGTGAATGGTAAAAATTCCATTCACAGAATGGTGGAACTGAGAGACGAACTCCATTAAACCCTTCACAGGGTGCTGGACATAGAGTGATCCCTTCGCAGGATGGATAGAGTGTGAGAGACTCTTAACATTGGTGGTGGAGGATAGTGCTTTCAGATAGAGGTGGAGACAGGAATCCCACTTACAGGGGGTTAATTGGGTTTTTCTCTCAGTCCACCTTGCGATGGAAGCCTTTGCCGCTAATCAACCCCCTGTGAAAATCCCCTCTCAGTCCCCCTGTAAAGGGCCGCACATAATATTATCCCTCTTGTGAAGAAACTGCAATTTCATCCAAATATGAAGGGCGACATACCAATCTACCCCACATATGAAACAACTCACACTGCACTCCCATGTGAAGGGCCACACTCAACATCACCACACTGTGAATGGCACCACTAACTTCCCCCTGTGAAACCCCACTCCCAGACTCCCCCTGTG
>CALXSB010000105.1 GCA_944391005.1 uncultured Rickettsiales bacterium
CCTTGAACTTAGACAGCTTGTACTTGACAGAATAAAGAAACAAAGCGGTTTAAGCTATGATATAAATAAAGAAATGACAATGGTCAGCGGCACTAGGGCTGGTATTTTTCATACTTTTAATGCAATTTTAAATGAAGGTGATGAAGTTATAATACCGCGTGGAACATGGGTAACATATTTCAATATGGTTGGAAGTTTTAATGCCAAGCCTATTTTAGCTGATACAACAGAGGAAAATAATTTTAAATTAACGCCTGAAATACTTGAAAAATGCATAACATCTAAGACAAAAGCTGTCATAATTACAAATCCTGGAAATCCAACTGGTGCAATATTTTCTAAGGATGAATTAGCATCATTATTGGAAGTTGTTAAAAAGCATAAAAATATGATAATAATGTCGGATGAAATTTATTCTGATATTCATTACACTAATGATAGAGTTTATAGCATAGCAGAAGCAACAGATGATAAAGAATTGCAAAAACAAATAGTTGTATTCAATGGATTTTCAAAAAATCTTTCAATGGCTGGTGATAGAATAGCTTATGTTTTAACCCATAATCAAGAGTTATTGGCTAGAATATACGCTTCTCAGGCACTTATAAATTCTTGTGTGAATAATATAGCTCAGATAATGGCGACTAAAATGCTAAAAAAAGATTTAACCGGCTATTTTGATGGTTTGATAGATAGATTAAAATCAAATAGAGACTTTGCGTTGAATATAATAAAAAGCATGAAAGGCATTACAGCAATTAAACCTGATGGAGCATTATATATTATGTTAAATTATTCACAATTAAAAAAAGAACATCCCTACAGCGAATTTTTGCAAAATGACGCTATTTTATGTGAATATTTGCTTGAAAATGGCGTTGCTGTAACACCGGGAGAACCATTTGGTTTAGACGATTCTTTTAGAATATGCTTCGCCTGCAGCAGAGAAGAGTTGGAGAAAGGGCTGAATATTATTAAAAATACTTTAGAAAAAATAAAATAAGGAAAAATATGACAAAAATTAATGAAAATTTTTTAAAATTACCTAAAAATTATCTTTTTGCGGAAGTTGCAAATAGAGTTGAAAAATATAAGCAAGAAAATCCTGATAAGGAGGTTTTAAAGCTTGGTATTGGCGATGTTACAAAACCATTACCTAAAACAATAGTAAAAGCTATGGAAAGCGCCTGTGAAGAGATGTTGAATGAAAAAACATTTAGAGGCTATGGGCCATATGAGGGCTATGAATTTTTAAGAAACCCAATAGCAGAAAATTATAAAAGCTATGGAGTTGATATAAATCCAAATGAAGTTTTTGTAAATGATGGTGCAAAAGGCGATACTGCAAGTATAATTGATATATTTGCTGAAGATAGTAAAATTGCTGTTTGCGATCCTGTTTATCCTGTATATATTGACAGCAATGCTTTAGCCGGAAGAACAGGGAATTATGACGCTTCAACTGGAAAATGGAGCGGCGTATACTATATGCCATGCGTTAAGGAAAATAATTTTTTGCCTCAGTTGCCAACTGAAAAAGTTGATTTAATCTATTTATGCTTTCCAAACAATCCAACGGGCGAAATGATTTCAAAGAATGAGTTGCAAAAATGGGTTGACTATGCAAATAAAAATAATTCTGTAATACTTTATGATGCAGCATATGAAGCTTACATAACAGAAGATTTGCCCCATAGTATCTATGAATGTGATGGTGCAAAAAGATGTGCAATAGAATTTAAGAGTTTATCAAAGGATGCTGGCTTTACAGGCGTTAGATCTGGATACACAATTATTCCGAACGAATTAAAAATTGATGATGTTCAACTAAATTCATTATGGATGAGAAGACAGGCTACAAAATATAATGGTGCATCATTCATAATTCAAAGAGGCGCAGCAGCAAGATATACTGAAGAAGGTAAGAAAGAAATAAAAGAATTAGTTTCCTACTATCAAAACAATGCTAAAATCATCTACAGTGGTTTAAAGGATGCGGGATTTGAAGTATATGGTGCCGTAAATTCACCATACGTATGGTTAAAAACTCCTAACAATATGACATCTTGGGATTTCTTTGATCTATTGCTAAATAAAATACAGGTTGTTGGAACTCCTGGTTCTGGCTTTGGTCCAAGCGGCGAAGGATATTTTAGATTAACAGCTTTTGGGTCAAAAGAAACTGCAGAAAAAGCAGTAAAGAGGATCAAAGATAACTTATAAAATTAATGGGTTCTAAAACCCATTAATTCTTTTTTATTTCTTCAAAATTTAAAAAATTATCAAAAATTCTTTTAATTTTATATAATAAAAATAAACGGCTATTTGTTTCCTTAATATCATCAGTTTTAATTAGATTATCCTTAAAATATTTTTCCAATAGAGGATTAAATTCAAGTAATAAATTTAAACACTTTTCATAATCACCAACCTTGATTTCTTTTTTCATTTCCTTATTGACTTCTCTAATTTTTAAATTAATTGTCTTTTCTTGTTCGTTTCTTATACGATGTTTATGAAATATCTTTTGAAATATTGATTTTAATTCATTTATTCTAAAATCATATAAAATATTATTTAACCTTTTATAGGTATTTATTATGCTTAAAAATTTAATTTCATTATTTTTTATATACTCACTAACTACAATAATTTTATTGCACAAAAAATCAAGATTTAATGGTTTTTTTATTTTATTTACTATTGGCGTATTTAGAACGGCATAAATAACATCTTGTCTATAACCAAAATCAAGCATATAGCTAACAAATCTTTTTTTAAAAAGATCAATAATTTTATATTCAATATCTAAAATTTGTTGTTTAACACTAATTCTTGCATTTTTGTTTTTTTTATACACAGCTGTTTTGAACAAACTAATAGATTTATGCACTAGAATATTTATTGGAATATTAACTTTACTTTCTATTATAATTCTTATAACAGCAGTAATATTTTTTCTTATTCCATATGGATCTCTAGAGCTTGACGACTCTTCATTTACTATAAATAATGTTGTTATGCTATCCATTCTGCCGGCTATAGATATAACTTTTCCAATATCTGATGTTGGAATCCTATCGGACAAATGCCTAGGTTCATAATACTCTTCTATGCCATTGCATACAGACTCAGGATATTTATTAGCTTTAGCATAATAGGCCGACAAATGTCCCATTAACTCTGGATTGTCTCTCACTAATGTGCTTGTTAAATCTATTTTTGATAATCTAGCAGCCTCTTTTGTTGAAATTAAATCACAATGTGGTGTCCATAAGCAAATAAATTTTGATAATTCCATAACCCTTTCAACATTGTTATAAACAGTTCCAAAATCTTTATAATATGGAATTGATTTAAGTTTATTTATTTTAGTTTCTAAGCTTTCAGACAAATATTTTATTAGTTCTAAATTAAGAAAATCCAATCCATTATTTACTGCATTATTTAGGCAATTTATTATATATTTTCCATTATCTGTTGTTTTTGTATTTACAAAAAATATAAACTTATTTGATAAATTTTTATTTATATTATCCAGCAAACAGAAACTTTTATATCTTTTACAAATAATACTTGTGGTAATAACAGTTGGCATCTGTAAAAAATCTATTTTAAATTCTCCAACATAAGCACTAGGATATTCAGTAGTATTAACTATTTCTTCAATTAAATTCTCTTTAAAATTTGGCTCATCTGTCAAAAAAATTGTTTGATTTAATTTTTTTTCAATTTTATCAATACTATTTTTTATCAATTCTTGTCTTTTATTTTGATCAAAAATTACATAGTTTTCTTCAATTTTTATTTTATAGTCGTCAAAATTACGAATTTTTATTGTTTTATTAAAACCTGATAATATTTTATGTCCAAATGTCATATTATTTGATTTTAAACCACAAAATTCAAAATCAAGAATATCATTATTATATAAACATAATATATTTCTTAACGGACTAATCCATTTTATATTGTTTGACTCAGTCCATCCCATAGTTTGCGGAAAATTAGAAGAAATTGATGTTAAAATATCACCTATATTTTCTTCTAAAATATTTTTTGTATTAATTTTTATATTTTTTTGTATAAGAAAATAGTTTTCATCATTTTTAGACAAGTCATCAATAGATTTTAAATCAAAAGCATTCAAAAAGCCTTCTATTTCTTCTTTGCCAGCGTCAAGTCTTGGTCCTACTATTTCCTTATATGGCAAAACTATATTATCTGACAATTTATTTGTGTAAAATATAATTCTGCATGGTGTTGTGTATATTTCGCAAAAATTATCATCTATTTTATCAACTAAATTTAAACTCAAAAATGAATCTTCTATAATTTTTCTAAAATTATCTTTTATAGCTTCCACGCAGTTTGGAGGAATTTCTTCTGAATATAGTTCTAAAAATAATTCGCTCATTTTATTCAACCACTTGTTTATTTTTAATATATTCTTTGCAACATCTATCAATTAGATCTCTTAATATGGTATTATAATTTATTCTGTTGTTAAATGTTATATAATTTCTAAAATTTAATATATCTAAGCAATATTTTGCTTTTAAAATAAATATATAGGCAGATATAACTGTATTGCTATCTAATAGTTTAAGTGCTATATTTTTACAATTTTCAAATTCATTAAAAATTATTTCATTAGTTGTATCATTTGATATAAATTTACAATTATCTCTATCAGTTTCAAACATTACATCTCTATATAAAATTTTATTTGCATCATCACAGCCATTCCAACTTATTGACCAAATATCATTTTCTCCCTGCAATAACATTAAAATTTTGTCAAGATCGTAGGATATATATAAAGGCACTAAATTAAAATCACAACATCCAATATTTTGAACATAATGCATTTTTGCTATATAAATGCCATTAAAATAAATCATATAACCATTTGCTGTCATTCTAAATGCAAAATTTTCAAAATAATCATTTTCAAAAAATATATTAGTATTTAATAGGTCAAACCCTAAAGAACGCAAGCTGTCAAGAAATAGTTGCTGCGGCATATCAATATTACTTTTTAAAACGACCTGAAATTTTAAAAAACCAGCATTTTGAGTATTATATTTAATATTCTTTGATTGAATTGGAAATTGTGGTTGAAAATACATTATATTATACTTCGCATCTCCAATTATTCCAAAAAATGAATTAGGATGAAATATTGCCGATGAAATCTCTGTCTGACAAGGAGGAACTAAAATACAGTTAAATTTACCCCAAAAATCAAACAGTTTAGTCAATATACAATGAAAATTAACATTATTTTTTAAAGCATTCATAAAATTATAATATATTAAATGCTAGTATATATTTACAAATATTTTTTTAGTTTTCAAGAATTAAAAATAATAATTAAAATTCAAATATTTTACTGTTCAAACTTAATTAAAAGAATAACTCATCATGCATTTCCAACTGTTCATTGGGAACAGATTTTGAAGGATCATAATTAGTCATTGTATTAGCTTCTTGCGGAACTTCTGGTTTTACATTTCCCTCAACAATTTTATTTTTAATAGGAATATAAGTTTGATTTGGACTTAACGAGAAATACAGGCTTACATTATTTGAATCTATTTTATATTGAGATTCTGGAATTACTTTATTTGTATTTATAAGTTCCCACCTAGTTAAATCAAATGTCCATACAAATAAAACTTTCAATGGTGAAATCTCTTTAACAGAAATCTCACCTTCTCCATTTGTTAGATTTGTAATTTTATTTCCATTAATCCATACAGCCCAATTTTCTGGTGAAATATACATTATTGAGTTTAAAAATATTGATATATTATTTTCATTTATAATTTGAGTATTATTTAAAGCAGCAAGCGGATTACTTTGATCTATTGGCAGCCCAGGAGCAAATTGTTGATTAATTCTCATATGTCCTGTATTTACGGCGTTATAAATATCTTCTATATTTTTTTTAGTAAACATTAATGTTGGATATTTTTTATAATATTCAGAATCTATCTTATCATCATCCGAAACAGTTATATCATTAGTATTGTCTTCATTTTGAATATCTTCATTTGAGTTATTGTTAATTATATTATTTTGATCTGTTGATAGGGTTAAATTCTGCGGTGTATTATCAAGTATATTATTATTTTCATCCGCATAAACTATACAAATATTAAAAAAACAAAAATAAATTAAAAATAAATATATTTTTTTAAACATATGTCATTTTTCTCCTAAACCATATATTCTAACTTTAATTGTGCCATTTACAGTTGAAGCCTTTTCACCATTGCTTAATGAATTTAATAATTCATCATCAACCTTTCCTGTTCTTTTTAAATTAATTTCTTGTATTGTTATAAAATAGCCAATATTCTCTAAATCATTAATAAAATTAAATACACTAACATCTGTAAGTGCATTAAATTCAATAGCAATTAAAGTTGTATAGGCAGCTAAAGTTTTTCTATCAAATTTATCCGTCATTATTATAACAGGAGAAAAATTAATATTAACATTTGATAAATCAGTATTTTCCGCTAATTTTTGAATTTTATTATTTAATACTTCAATATCTATCCCTTTTAATAATTTTTGTTCTTCCGGATATTTATTTTCCCATATTTCTATATATTTTTTTGCCGTAATAGTTTTATTTTCTAAGTCTTTAATCTGATTTAATATATTCCTATTTTGTTTTTCTAGAGATAGAACTTTTTTTTCAAAATTATTCCTTTCAGATAATAATCTAGTAATGTTATATAATAATATACCACTTGCTGACAAAAAAACTAGACATACTAAAGAAATTTTTATTATTAGTATCCTTATTCTTTTATCTTCTATTAATGTTTTATTTTCATTTTTTATTATTGCCATTGCTATTATTTTTCTCCAAAATTTCAACTGTAACGGGGTAAGTTAAGTATTTCTTACTAAAATTTATATTATTTGGTAATGTAGTAAGACTCTTTAAATCTTCTTTATAAATTCTTTTTAAATTACTGCTAAGTGCATCATATTTTCTAAATAGTTTATTAGCATCACCATCTGGGTTAATAATACTTACATTGTATGTTATTTTAATATTAAAGTCTTTACTTGTATTCTTTTGATAGTCAAAATTTTCTAAGGTCCATTTTAGTTCATGTGCTAAAGAATCAGTTGACTGAGCCATAGCGAATCTAGAAAAACTAGGCAATGGATCAACTACATTTAGATCAAACATATCTTTCAGAGTTCCGGCATCTATAATTTTATCAACTTCTTCAGAATCCATACCAAACTGCTCTTCAGCTTTGCTTTGCAATATTACCTCATTATTTTTTATATTATTATTTAAATCCGAAGTTTTTTTATCAAAAATTATATTCATTATTACAAAAGCAATAAAAGTGCATAATATTAAAAATACAATCACACCAGTTGCCTTTATTAAAATATTAAACAATAGTGTTATATTATATACAATATTAATTTTTAAATTTCCAAATCTTATTCTTTTTTTATTTTTTAAAATATATAATGATAATAATAAATCCGAATATTTTTCATCTTCACCTATTGTTCCATTGCCTAATTTTAAAATATTTGAAATATCATTAGGCGAAAAATTTAAAATTAAACTTTTTTCCACTTTTAATTGTTTAAGTGATTCTGCATTTTGCTTGTCCAATATGTTTATTATTGTTAATTTATTAAAAGAGAACTCAGAATCAAATCTTTTAATATATTCGCTTGTTCTTATTATGTCATTTTTAGCAAATTCAGCTAGATTGTTGCCAGTTGAATCAACAGAAATCAACCTTGTAAAAGCAATTTTATTATTAAAAATTGCAACCTGTCTTAAATCGCTAACTTGATCGTTAAAAGTAATTAATATCCAATTATTTTTTGTTTTTACTTCCTTTTTAAAACCAGAAGAAAGCATTATGGACTTAGCAAACTCAACAGTTTCCAATGGGAGCATATAAACGCCAAGCAGATTGTTTCTTACAGTTTTAAAAAAATTTAGCCATTCTTTTAAAGGAGAATCAATACTTGCAGAAATAAATAAAAATACACTCTTTTTGTCTAAAGAATTTTTATAAAGAAATTGCTTTTGTTTTAAATCATTTTTTGGTATCTCGGTATTAAATCTTCTATTAACAACCTTCATTAGGTCAAAATAGTTTAATGGTGGAAATATTTTATAGTTATAATTTTGTGCAACCGTATCCAACACTATATAAGAATCATAGGGTTTATGTTTTGCAAAAAAATCATTAACTGGTTTTAAAGTTTCTTGATTAAAATCATTTATAAACAGTCTGTCAACAATTTTATTTTTTCCATATACAGATAAAACAACGCCCTTATTTCCTAAATTAATAATAATATTTTTTTTCATATATAGCGAAAGACAAAAAATTATGTATTTATATTAAAACATCTTTTAAAAAAGTCATCAAAAAAATACAATTTTTTCTTATATTAAATTATTATTTTTTAAAATTTATATATTAAAAACGAAAAAATTTAAAATAATTTAAAAAAAATATTTAAACTTTTCTTGATAATAAAAAAACAATATATTATTATTGGTAATATCTAATATTTATTTTTTTAAAAAATAATGGCAAAAGCACCAAAGTTAAAATTAAAAAGTTGGTATTCAAACAAATATCAAATAGTTGTTTTTCAAAGAAATATACTATTTTTTATTTCGTTTTTTGCTATATGTTCAGTTTTAATAGCAGTTATATTTGTTAAACAAATGATGGCTTCTAAATCTTTAATTCCTTATGTTATTGAAGTTGAAGAAAAGACTGGTGTGCCAACAGTAGTTGAACAGCTAAATCAAACAAGCTTTACTGCCGATGTTACATTAAAAAGATATTTCTTATATTCTTTTCTTAAGGCTGCCGAAGGTTATAACCCTGGAAGTTTTAAAGAAGATTATGAAAAATTAATGCTATTCTCAACTCCTGGTGTTTTTCGTCAAATTCAGGCACAAATAAACCCTAGAAATGAAAAAAGTCCTGCAGCTCTAATAGGTAATAGAGGTATGATCCAAGTGGCTTTAAAGTCAATTAGTTTTCCAACTCCTAATTCTGCCGTTATTAGATTTAGACTAAGAAATGTTGGAAGTGTTTCTGGATTTCAAAATAATAGAGATATGATAGCTGATGTAGAATTTAGATTTGCTAATTTGAATTTATCTCTTGAGGAAAGATATATAAATCCTTTAGGTTTTCAAGTTACAAAATATGTTGTAGATAGAGAATTAGTAAGTGGATATGAGGAAAGACAAAGATGATTAAAAAGATAACATTTTTATTTTTTATATTATTTAGTTTTAGTTCTTTTGCTGCAGAAACTGTTCCGTTGACTACAGATTCAAGAATTAGGACTATAGTATACAATCCGAACGAAGTATTTCAATTAAAATTTCATTATGGATTCCAATCGTTTATTGAATTTGCTCCCGATGAAGATATAGAAATTATATCATTAGGCGAAGCATATCCATGGAAAATAACTCCAATTGGAAAAAGATTATTTATAAGACCAATTCAAATAGATGTCACAACAAACATGACAATAATAACTACAAAAAGAACCTATCAGTTTGAAATTACGGGATTGGCTTTTGATGAAAGAACAAATGAAGATTTAATATATTCTGTTAAATTCTTTTATCCGGATAAAGAAATTAAAAAACCTACAATGCCAAATAATCCAAATTCACAAGGCGATACAATAAATGTTAGAGACGGTTTTGCCCTTACAAATATAGAAAGAGGTGATATAATTAACTTTAATTATACTATGGCTGGAGATGCAAAAACTATAGTTCCAATCAAAGTATTTGATGACGGCAAAACAACATATTTTCAATTTCCAAAAAACAATCTAATAGTTCCAACATTCTCTATTGTGGACATATATGGAAATGAAACTAAGTTGAATTATTATATTGATGGTGATTACGTTGCAGTAAGCACAGTTGGCGTTCAGTTTGCATTAAGAAACGGAAAAGAGCTTCTATGTGTATTCAATAATTCTATAATGTAATAATGAGTAGCAAAACAAAAATTGTTTCTGTGGTTAATCAAAAAGGTGGTGTTGGAAAAACAACAACTGTTATAAATATAGGCACAGCTTTTGCTGTAATGGACAAAAAAGTATTAATAATAGATTTTGATCCGCAAAGTAATGCAAGCAGCGGTTTAGATATTAATATAGATGATAGGGAAAATAGAAATATATATTCAGTATTACTGCAAGGAAATAACATAGAAAACTCAATTTTTAAAACAAAAATACCAAATTTAGATATAGTCCCATGCACAGTTGACCTAGCCGGAGCCGAAATTGACTTAGCAAATGTAGATAATAGAGAATTTGTTTTAAAAAATACATTGTCATCAATAGTAGATAACTATGATTTTATTTTTATAGATTGTCCGCCTTCTTTAAGCTTATTAACAATTAATGCTTTAGTTGCATCAACAACAATACTAATTCCTCTACAATGCGAATTTTTTGCACTTGAAGGTTTGTCGTATTTGTTAGATACAGCAGAAAGAATTAAAGAAAATTTCAATAATAGATTAAATATAAATGGAATCATTTTAACAATGTATGATAGAAGAAATAAACTTACGGAACAGGTTGAACAGGACGTTAGAAATTGTCTTGGTGAAATGGTTTATAATACTATAATTCCTAGAAATGTCAAATTATCAGAATCTTCATCACATGGCCTTCCCGCAATAGTTTATGATCAAAATTGTGCTGGATCCATTGCATACATGAACTTAGCAAAAGAAATAATAAAAAGAATGTAATTCCTATTAGTAAACTATTTGAAAAAGTTATTAAAATACCTCTTAATTTTATCTATTAAATTTTGTTTTAACAATATTTTATTTAATTAAAATATTACGGACGCATTATTATTATATGAATAAAATTAATTAACCTATAATAAAACAATTGACTTTAAAAATATATTTAATAAGCTTTAAACAGGTCAATAATTCATTGTAATAATTATGTATGCTGGAAATCAAACAACACTGTTAAATGAAGTTTCTTTTTTTGGCAAGCCTAAGAATATGGAAAAGGTTGTTAATGTAAAATTGCTTCCTGCAGAAGCTGATTCTGGTATAGTATTTAAAAGAGTTGATTTGAAAGAAAATAACATAATAAAAGTAAATTATAATAATGCTTTTATTGACAATAATAGACTTATTTTGAAAAATGATTACGATGTCTACATACATTATTCTGAAATCTTATTAGCAAGTCTTTGGGCATCAAAAATTGACAATGTTCTTATAGAAATTGACGGAGATTCAATACCATTTATAGACGGCACAAGCGAATCTTTTATTTTTATGCTAACAATTGGCAGAACAAAAGAATTGGAAAAAACTAGAAATGTATTTGAAGTAAAACAAGATATTGGCATGCGTATAGATGCTTTTGAAATATCAATAAAGCCATTTAATTCATTTTCTGTTAATATAATAAATCAAGATGAATCTTTTAAGTTTGATAATGGAGAACTCCCCTATAAAGATTGGCTATCAAGAATATCCGAAGATTCTGATGAAAAGCTTAGATACAATGTAATATCAACAATAGCTATTATATTTATAAGCGGACTTTTTTGCACATTTAGTGTTGAATTAAAAAATTTTGATAAAAAAATTACATTTGAATTTTTCAAAAATTTCTTTGTAAATAGATAGAAATAATAAAAACTATGTTGGAACCATATAATAATAAAAAACTTTTTGAACTTAATAGTATTAAGGACAAAATATTTAATGATTTTGTAAATGGAAAACTACATCATTCTTTAATTTTTGTTGGCAATAAAGGTATTGGCAAGGCAACTTTATGTTATCATATAGCTAATAAAATATTAGATTACGAAACAAATTTAAAAGACAGTGCCCCAACATCGCTGTTTGGTGATATAATAGAAGAAGATATATTGAATGACAACAATCCAACCTATAACCTAATAAAAAATAAAAAGCATCCGGATTTATTAGTAATAGAAAAAGAAGTAGATTCTAAAACTTCAAAAATTGATAAAGAAATAAAAGTTTCAGCCGCAAGAAAAATATCTGATTTTATCTCATTAGCACCTTTTGCTTCAAAAAATAAGGTTATAATCATAGACAGTATAGACGAAATGAATAGTTCTGCACAAAACGCTATTTTAAAGGTATTAGAAGAACCCGTAAAAAACACTTATATTCTTTTAGTGTGCCATAATGTAAATAATGTCCTAGAAACAATTTTGTCAAGATGTCGTGAAATAGATATTAAACGATATAGTTTTGATGAATGGCAAACAATAATGAATTACATATATAAAGATAAATATAAGGCATTAACTCAAAATCAGCAAGATACTTTATATAATATTTCAAATGGATCAATATCATTTGCAATAGATATAATTGAAGAGGACGGAATATTTCTTTACGAATATATTGAAAATTTATTGTCGGCCAATTATTTAGATATAGAGTCATTACATAGTTTTGCTGATAAATTAAATAACAGCGATAAATTATATTCATTATTTGAAAATTTTATACAATTATTTCTATATCAAGCTTTAAAATGTTTTTCAAATAATAATGTTGACGAAAATTTTAAAAATAAAAATTATAATTTTATTTTAAGAAACAATGAGGAATCAATACTTGAAAAAATTGATTTTACTAAACAAATATTAAGAGACACCAATATATTCAATTTAAATAAAAAACATGCAATAATTGTTTTATTTAATAAGCTATTTAATAATTTATGACGAACCGGTTTTATATTCTAAATACATAAAAAATGCTATAATAAGAATTAAAAACAGCAACATTAGTATATTTAATAAAATATTTTTCATATAAATTTTTTCTTAACGCAATAGATATTGTATAATAAAAAAACTAAAAGTAAATATTTTTATTGACTTAATTATTATTAAATTTTAATCTTTAATGAGTTATTGAATTTATATATTAATAAATTATGAGTGGAAATAAATTACCTTTAATGAGAAAAGCAATAGCGGTATGGTTGGTTGAAAATACTGCTTTAACTTTTGAACAAATTGCTGATTTTTGCGGTATGCATGAACTAGAAGTTCAAGGTATAGCTGATGGTGATGTTGCCAGCGGCATAGTTGGTCAAAGCCCAATAGACAATGGTCAATTAACAAGAGAAATGATTGCTGAATGCGAAAAAAATCCTGATAAGAGATTAGAGCTTAAAAAACAAATATCCGAAGATTTAGATATAGTTAAAAAGAAAAAAGGTAAATATACTCCAATTGCAAGAAGAGGTGATAAACCAAACGGAATAGCTTTTTTATTAAAATACTATCCAGATATTACTGACGCACAAATAAGAAAGCTAATTGGAACAACTACAACAATGATTGATTCAATCAGAAATAGAACTCATTGGAATATAAAAGAAATAACGCCAAGAGATCCTGTTTTATTAGGACTATGCAGTCAATCTTTATTTAATTCTGTAATAGATGAAGTGAAGAAAGCAAGCAAAAACTAGTAATCAGTTTATTATTATTTTATTAAAAAATGTGAGAGTAAAAATGGTTAATTTTTTAACTTTAAATGGTAGCATTAGAAAAGATTTAGGTTCTTCTAATACTAATAGATTGAGAAAAGAAGGTCTTATTCCAGCTGTTATTTATGGAAATAATG
>CALXSB010000106.1 GCA_944391005.1 uncultured Rickettsiales bacterium
CCTCCCTTTGTAAGGGAGGTGTCCCGAAGGGACGGTGGGTTGATAAGATAATTAAAAATAAACTCTTTATCTCAATTTATAATTACTGTGTTGATAAAACCAGCAGTATGTTGATAAAAGAAATTAAAAAACTGAAAATATAAAATTAAGAATAATAAAATATTAAAAAAATATTAATAAATTAAAAATAAAATAAAAAAATTAAGAATAATAAAATATATTAAAAAATAAAAAAGATAAATAATAAAGTAATAAATAATTAAAAGTTAAAGATTAAGAAAATATAATAATTGTAATCTTATATATATAAATAAAAGTCTTTTTAATCTTATATATAAAATTCTTTTTTTTATTTGTTTACTCTTATTACTATTGTAGTGGTGTGGGTATAAGAATATGATTTTTGAACCCCCCTTACCCCCCTTCACAGGGGGGAGCTAGAGAGGGTTCACAGTGGGGTAGATTGTTAGTTGCTTTACAGGAGGGAACAAGAGGGGCCATTCACAGGGAGAGTAGAGAAGTAGTTCCTTTGATGGGGGGGTGAAGTGTGCGGGGTCATTCACAGTGTGGTGAAGTGCTTGTAGCCTTTGACAGGGGTGGTGGAGACGTAGTTCCCTCACATGGTGGTTGAGAAGTGGGTCCCATTGATGGGGGTGATGTGGAAAATCTTCACATGGAGGGTGATGTTTGGTGTGGTTCTTTACAAGGGGGATTGATAGAGACCCTTTACAGGAGAGTTTAGATGGATGATTCCTTCATAGGGTGGGGGCGATTAGTGTGGAAGATCTTCATTAAAGTTGGCGGAGAAGGAGATTTGTGGGGGGATAATTATGGACGACTTCATAGGGGAGATAAAATGTGCTTCAACAGGTGATCAAATGGGAAAAGCCCTAATATAGGTGTAAATGGAAAAAACCCATTCACATTGTAGTTAAGAGAAGACTTTCGTATGGGGAGGAGTGGAAGAGAGAGGAACATCTTTACCCTATTGACATGGGGCAAAGAGTCTTCCTTTATAGAGATTGGATGAGAGGAACCCTTTACGGGGGAGATTAGTGAAAGATTTTTTTTACATTGGTGGCGTAGAGTAATTCCTTTACATGGAGACATATGCTGGATCCCCTCCCTCTGTAAAGGGGTAGGTTGTTAATTCGCATTGGGGGGGGTATAGGAGTATTTCACGGAAAGATGATGATGTTTTGTGTCTGTTGATATGAGATATGGTGATTCGTTGACAGAGTAAGTGAAGATGAAAATTGGTATATAGATGAAGAAGTGTTTTTTATAATGGCGTAAAAATGTGGAATGAGTAATAACGGAGGTGTTGGTATAGTTATACTAACTATTAGTATAATATTGAGAATTAAAAGATGTGCAATTCTTTTTATTATGTTATGTAAAGAATAAATGGTTAATAGCTAAAATATACTACTGTATTTTAGCTATTAATATAATTTATAGCATTCTATAGCTTTGATAATTCGTTAGAAATGCTTTCTGATAAATTAGATAATAAAAGACTCATTTTTTCTACTAAATTAGCGTAATTATCTCCGACTTCAGTATTAAAATTTACACGTTTGTTTACAATATTTGTACCATTTCTGTTGACTATAGAATACCATGCATCAAGGTATACTTTGTCGTTGAATTTTCCTTCAAATCTATTTATATAAATCAATATGCTATAGTCGTATCTTTTTCTAAATAGATTTAATGGACGAACAACAGCTTTTGTCATATAGTTTGACATGTTTTCTGTTATAACTCTTTGAATTGCAGATGGTAATGGTTCGGCCCATCTATTGTATTCTGATATAGTTAATTCTGTATTTGTGTTTTTAATAGTTGTGATTTCGGGTCTGTCTAAATAACCAGGAACCGAAACAAGTTCAACTATTGCAACCATATTGCCTCTTGTTTTTATTTTTATATCATTATTTATTGGAACTAAAGTATAGAATGTTGATGGGCCTGTCCTTCCGCCAAAACATCCTGATAATAATGATAGTGCAAAAATTATAAAAATACTTTTTTTTATCATATTAATACCTCTCTCGTTCTTTTCCTCTTAATAAAGCCTCTGGATGCCTCTCTAAATAATCTGCTAAATTTTTAATAGATCTTGCAGCTTCTCCAACATCGTTTAAAGTTTTATTTAAATTATTAATAGTTATTGAAACACTATTAATATTATTGGACAATATTTTATTTAAATTTAATGAAACCTGTGTTGTTTGATCCAAAATTATAGGAAATTGTTTGTTAAATGAATCCATTAATATATTAAATTTTTGAATCATATCCTTTATTGGTAAATCCTGTAAACCCTTAGAAATTTCACCCATAGGTGATAAAACGGTAGGAATTTCAACAGCATTTTTAAAATGTTGTCCACCATTTAGGACTAAAGGTGTATTTGGTAGCATTTCAAGCTCTATCATTAATTGTCCAGTTAAATAACTTTGAGTAGTTAATCTTGCCCTTAATCCCATTTTTATTAACTCTTCAAAAAAAGCATCTTTATCATTGATTTTACTAAAGTCTTGTATTCTAAACGTTTGAGTTTCATTTAATGTTGCAAATACGGCTATGCTAAAATTCATATTTTTTGTATTTGCCATTAAATCTATTTTAGATACTTTACCAACTTCAACGCCTCTAAAGGATACAGGAGAACCAATTGTCAATCCATTTATTGACTCTTGAAAATACATTACTATTTTGTTATCGCTTTTTATAAAAATTCTATCTCCTATAAATGTTAATATTATTATAGAAAATAAAATTAAGCCTCCAATAGTAAATATTCCAATCATTTTATTATTTGGTGTCTTTTTCATTTTTCCCCTCTCCTCTTGTTAAAAAATTTAAAATTTCGTCATTAGGCGGATATTTTAATAATTCTTTAGGATTGCCATAGCCAATTATGCTTTGGGTTTCAGCATCTAAAAATATAGAGTTAGTTCCAATGCTAAGTATAGAACTAAGCTCGTGTGTTATAATAACTATTGTTGTTCCCAAGCTTTGATTTATTTCTAAAATTAAATCATCAAGAAGTTTTGAACTAATCGGATCAAGTCCGGATGATGGTTCGTCAAAATATAAAATTTTAGGATCAAGTGCTAATGCCCTGGCAAACCCTGCTCTTTTTTTCATACCACCACTGATTTCTGAAGGGTAAAAATCTTCAAAACCACCCAATCCAACTAATGATAATTTTAGAGAAACTAGTTCATCTATCTCTTGCTTTGAATAATCTGTATATTGTTGAAGTGGCAGAGCTACATTTTCACCTAAAGTCATTGATGTAAAAAGTGCACCGCTTTGATATAAAATACCGAACTTCCTCATTATCATTTCTTGAACTTCTTTATCAGATCCCCAGAAATCATATCCATTGATAAAAATATCGCCGGTTGCGGGTTTTTTCAAACCAGTTAAGATACTCATTAGACTGCTTTTACCGCATCCGCTTTTACCCATAATGATAAAAATATCCCCCTTATTAACAGTAAAATCAGCATTTTTTAATAGAACAAAATCACCGTATGCCACTGTTAAATTTTTAGCCTCTATCTCAACTGTTTTTACTTCTTCATCCATATTCAAGTATAAGTTATAGATAAATAAAATTATATATGTTTAATATATTAAATAGCGAATAGAATATTATTATTCAAGAAAAATTTAAAATATATTTATTGTCTAAATACCAAACATTTGACAAATAAATGTAATAATACCCGTTGCTATTACTATCCATACTATTGAAGCGACAACAGCCATTGTCGTAGCTTTTCCTACGCTATCAGCATCTTTTCCACAATATATGCCATAATAACATCCACATAATGATATTACCCATCCATATACATATCCATGAAAAATGCCTATTAAAAAATTTTTCATGCTTAAAGCATCCATTGATAATTTCCAATATTTTTGCAATGGTATACCCAACATTGTAATTCCAACGCTAGCACCACCAATTATTCCAAATATATCAGCAAACATGCTTAAGATTGGCATCATTAAGGTCAAAGCTAAAAATCGTGGCAATGTTAAAAAATCCATGATTGGAATGCCCATAGTTTTTAAAGCATTTATTTCTTCATTAACCTGCATCGTTCCAATTGTAGCAGCATAGGATGCACCAGTTCGTCCAGCCATTATAATGCCAGCCATAGCAGGTCCCATAATTCTAACCATGCCTATAGCAACAAGGCTAGCAACATATATTTGTGCACCAAAAGCTTTTAACTGAATAGCACCAACAAAAGCTAAAATTAGTCCAACCATGAAGCTTATTAAAGATACAATTGGCAATGCTTTATATCCACAATTTTCAAGTGCAAACATAAAATCAACACCTCTCATTGTGGCTGTTCCAGTTAAAAATCTCATGCATGATTTAATTAATTGTATAAAAAATTTAAAGCCAGCCATGAACGATGTATAAATGCTAACAGTAAAATCTCCAACTTTTTCTACAAAAGCAACTTTCGTTTTTTTATCTTGTTTTTTCATTTTTCTATCTGAAGAAAAAGCCAGTTTTAAAAGTCTCTGAAAACCTTCGGGTAAAGTATCAAGATTAATTTTTATATTTTTTTGATTTGTTATTTTAACAATCTCGTAAAATACAACTACAAGTGTAGAATCCCATTTTTCAAGTTTTTTACTATCTATGTCAATTTCTTTTATTTTTTTTGAGCTTACTATTTTAAATAAGTTGCTTTGTTCCTTAATATCAGAGTATGATAAATAATTGCCTTCTAATTTAATGTTTAAAACACCATCATCATTTAAAAAATATTCAATTCTCATTACTTATCATAGATTTATAATATATTTTAATTTAATTTTACTACAAAGAATAAGTCAAGAAATTTTATAATATATAATAATATTCTTTCAGCTTAAATAATTTCAAAAGCATTGATATTTATATAAATAGATACAAATAGAAATCTCAATACCTATTGTATAGATATAACGATTTCTATTTACATATTATTAATTTTTATTCTTAAGTGTTGGAAATAAAAGAACATCTTTTATATTTGGAGTTGAAGTCATAAACATAACTAATCTGTCAACACCTATGCCAACGCCACCCAATGGAGGCATACCAATTTCAAGTGCATGAACAAAATTTTCGTCCATAGGCATAGCTTCAGCATCAAAACCTCTATTTTGCTCCTGCTGTTTTAATCTCTGATATTGATCAATTGGATCATTTAATTCTGAATATGAATTAGCTAATTCAACACATCCAGCAAAAAGTTCAAACCTTTCAACTAGTTCACTGTTTTTTCTATGAATCTTAGTTAATGGTGAAGACTCCTTTGGATAGTCAACTACAAATGTTGGTTGAACTAAATGTTGTTCACATGTTTCTTCAAACAATTGCAATAATAATTCTCCTTTTGATTTTTTCTCTTCAACATCCGGTGTATATTTTCTAATTTCTTTTATTAATTCGTTTTTAGAAATTGTTTCTGGATCTATTTTTGCATATTCTCTTAATCCATCATATACACTCAATCTTTTAAAAGGAGCTTTAAAATCAACTTCCATATCTTTATATTTTACAATTGTTGAACCATTATTTAATTTTTTAACTATAGTTTCCAACAACTCTTCAACGTTTCTCATTTGATCGTTATAATCGCTATAGGATTCGTACCATTCAATCATTGTAAATTCAGGATTATGAGTTGTGTCCATGCCTTCATTTCTAAAATTTCTTCCTATTTCATAAACCTTTTCAAAACCACCCACGATCAATCTTTTTAGATATGTTTCAACGCTTATTCTTAAATATAATCTCATATCAAGCGAATTGTGATGAGTTGTGAATGGCTCAGCACTAGCACCGCCATATATAGGTTGAAGAATTGGAGTTTCAACTTCTATAAATCCTCTATCATCTAAGAATTTTCTGATGGTAGTTATTATCATACTTCTCTTCTTAAATTCTTCTCTGACTTCTGGATCCATAGCTAAATCAATAAATCTTTGTCTGTATTTTAATTCTTGATCAGCTAATCCATGAAATTTTTCCGGTAAATTTGCTACAGACTTTGAAAGCAGTTTAATATTTTTGCAATGTATGCTTAATTCGCCCTTATGGGTTCTAAAAACAAAACCTTCTATACCTATAAAATCGCCAATATCCAATAAAGGCAACAATTTTTGATCGTCTTCACTTAGTTCAGGTTTTGATAGGTATATTTGAATTTTTCCATTTTCATCATGAATATCAAGAAACATAGCTTTTCCCATGTCTCTTCTAAGCATTAATCTACCTGCAACTTTATAAACTTTATCTTCTAATTTTTCACCAGCCTGCAAATAATCATAGGTTTCTTTTAATTGTTTAGAGCTAATGTCTTTTTTATAGTTGTGTGGGTAAGGGTTAATACCAGCATCCTTTAGTGCTTTTAATTTAGTCAACTTCTGCTCGTCTGCAGTTTCTGAGACTTTAACATAATCTAAAATATTTTCCATTATTAAATATAATTATTTATTATCAAATACATCATTTTTAAGTATTGTTGTTTTAAATGAAAAATGCAAGAAAAAAACAATAAAATATTAGATTGTTTTTTATATTTTTGCTTTATTTGATATTATATAATAAAAAATATATTTAATAAAACTTGACTTTAATTAAATACTATATATAGTCAAAAACTAATTAGTAATAATAAAAAAGAGGTATATATGGTATCATTAATTGGCACAAAAACTAGAGAAAACTTGTTAAAAGCTTTCGCTGGTGAATCACAAGCAAGAAATAGATACACATTTTTTGCATCAACAGCAAAAAAAGAAGGTTATGAAGCAATTGCTGCAGTATTTGAAGAAACTGCAAATCATGAATCAGCTCACGCTAAAAGACTTTTTAAATTTTTAGAAGAAGGCGGTGAATTGGAAATTACAGCTACATATCCAGCAGGAAGAATTGGCACTACTGCGGAAAACTTAATGGAAGCTATGAATGGCGAGCATGAAGAAAATTCTGTTATGTATCCAGAATTTGCTATGATTGCAAAACAAGAAGGCTTTCCTGAAATCGCGGCTGCTATGGAAAATATTGCTAAAGCAGAAGTTTATCACGAAGAAAGATTTAAGAAACTTTTAAATGAAGTTGAAACTCAAGAGTTATTAAAGAAAAATGACCTAGTTGTTTGGAAATGCACAAAATGCGGTTTTCATATCACTTCAAAAACTGCTCCAAAAGTTTGCCCTGCATGCGGACATCCACAGGGATATTTTATTGAAGTTAGTGATGTATTATTTTAATAATTATTTATTGAATTAAGGAGGGAAAATATTTGTCCCTCCTTTTTTGTTTTTAACAATGCTATCTGAAAAAATTACTAACTTTTTTAAATCATTAGATTATAGGAAAGTATTACAAAAGTTATTACTTCAATTATTATTTATTTTTATATTCTCAATTCTTTTTATTTCGGATGATTATATTTTTAAATTTTTTAATGAAGTTAACAAAGTTCACTTTTTGACTAAATATTATTCTCTAGCTTTAGTATTATCAGTTTTAATTTTACTTATTTATAGTAAAAAACTAATATATTCAATATTAATTATAATGGCTTTTATTGAATTAACTCAACTGATATATTTATCTTATTTCGGAACTTATTTACATCCCACTATTATTCCTTTAATATTTGAGGAAGTTGAAGAAATAAGTGAAACTGGTTTTGCCTCAACAGGTAAAGTATATTATGCATTTTTATCAGTTTTAATTCCCTATGGAATTATGATATTTTTAATAAGAAAGTATCATAATAAATTATTTTCGTTTAAATTCGCTTGGATTTTATTATTTTTATTTATTTCTTTACTACCATTGCGGGCAATAAGGGAAGTAAGCATAGCGAAACTATCTCCAAATCCACAATATCCTTCTTTATATAATGGTTTAAGGATGTATTCCGCCTATTTATTCAATATATTGCCATCTACAATTGACAATAATGAGGAACATGTATTTAAAGATTATAAAGTAAAAAAAGAAAAACCAATAAATGATAAAATGAATTTAGTTTTAATATACGGCGAAAGTTTTAACTATTACAATCAAAGTTTGTATGGCTATAATAAAAACACAACACCAAATTTATTGGAACTCTCAAAAAAAGATAAAAATTTTGTTTATAAAAAAGGCATATCTACTGCAGTATCAACACAACAGTCAATACCAACATTTTTCAATTTACAGAGAGAGCCGAAAAATTATAGAATGCAGGCCGAAGCACAGTTAAATCTATTTAAATTAGCAAAAGAACAAGGATTTAGAACGATTTTTATTTCTGCCCAAAGCAGTGGATTGATGAATAATTTAGGAAGACAATATATAGATGTCTTTATAACTCTTGAGGATGAAAGGGGTTTATTTGAAAAAAATAAAGATGAAGCGTTGCTGCAAATATTAAAACAACAGAAATTAACGGATAAAAATTTTATAGTTTTGCATCAAAGAAATTTGCATTCACCATATGAAAAAAATTATTCCCATAGAAAAAAAGAATTTAGTAGGTTTGACAACAGCTATGATAATGCAATGCTATACAATGATTTTATTTTAAACCAAATAATTGAATATTTTAAAGCTAATTCAAAAATCCCTTTATATTTATTTATAACCTCAGATCACAATGAATTAACAGGACAAAATGGACTTTTCGGACATATAACTTTAGTCCCAGAAGGTGGTGATGTGCCTATAATGTTATATACTGAAAATAATGAAATAAAAAATAACTTAAAAGACACTTTCAGACCAACTCATCATGAACTTGGACTGTTAATTGCAAAAATCATGGGCTATACAATAACAAATCCAAACACTCCAGATAATGTATTTTATATTAATGGAAATGATACAATGGCGAGGTATGGCTATATTAAAGTTATAAAAGATTTAGAGAATAAAAAAGTCAATTATGAAATAATTGACTTTGATAAGGTAAAAAATATACAGAGAAGGTTTTAATAAATGTAAATACTTTTTGCTAATTCATTATAGTCTCCAGATTTAAAATTATTTGCTTTAAACTGTTCTTTTTTCTTTTCAACGTCATTTAATTCTTTCACAGTTTTGTTTAATTTATTTTTAGCCCTTTCAAAATTTTCAGCTTTTTCCTTAAGAAAATTTATTTGTTCGTTAAAATCTTTTATTTGTCTATCTAATCTTGTGCGAACAAATAAAAACTGTGAATTATTATTTAAATTGTAAGCTTCTTCAAAATTTTTTAAATCCGTATAGCTATCACCCATTACAATTAAAGTATTATCTTTGCTTAAATTAAGGTTATCTAATATAGTTTTAATTCTATCATCATCAGCTTTACAACTTTTATCAGTTGTGCCTAAAACAAGTTTTTTATTTATTAATTCTTCAAAAGCCTTATATTTTTCTTTATTTAAATTAATGTATTCTTTTAGTTCAGCTTCTATAAGTTTTTGGCTTTTAAACGTATTTATTAAAAAAATATCTCCGTTTTCTTTTGATTGTTGATATAATTCAAAAAAAGCTTCATTTGGCTTGCATTGTTTAATTAGCACATCATACACAGCAACTATTGGTATTAATAATTCATTCATATAATATTCTGTAGCATTATTTTCTGGAATTTCGTTGCCTTTATCTAATATTCCATTAATTCTTTCGCTATTAGCTGATATTAATTCTTCATATATGCTTGTTTTTTTAAAATTTTCCCATAATTTTTTGATACATTCTTTATTATAATTATTTTCTCTTATATAGGCATTTACAAAGTCGCAATTTATTCCTTTTTTTGTCAATTCTTTCATTTTTTCATATTCATCTTCACCTATTACAGCAGTAAAAACAATATCAAAATAATCCCCACTATAATCAACTATTGTATCATCATAATCACTTATTATAATCTTCCCTGGCATATTTTTTCCTAATTATCTTTGTTAAAATCACTAAACTGACTAAAATCATAAATCTCCTTTAATAATTATATATAAATATAATTATTAATTTTATTAATATAATAATACTATTATATTATATCATATTTTTTATAGTTAGTCAATCTTTTTAATTCTAGCGCTTTTATTAGCCATAAAGAACAGTTCTTCCTTAGTTAGATTTGTAGCCTTTTCAAATCCTTCAACCGGATGATTTTCATCAAATATTATAACTTTTGCACCAATGTCTATATTATCAAACTCATTCTTGGGAAGTTTTATTATTGTTTGATCCATTGAGATTTTAGCAAATATTTCACATTCTATGAGTTTTCCAAATTTATTTTCAACAAATACTGTGCATTGTCTATTGCTTATATCTCTGCTGATACCATCAATATAACCACCAAAAAATGTTGCTAATGTATCACCTTTTTTAACTTCTTCTGTTGCATTATATCCAACAATACCATCCTCTTCAACAATTCTTTTTTCAAGTATTGTTGAATAAAAAGCCTTTAATTCATTCTCTTTAATTTTTATTTCAGCCCTAAAAGGCAGATTATCATCAATATTTCTTTTTCTTTCAACATTTGTAAAGAATTCTTTTGAATTAATATCCGTATTTGACATAAGTCTTGCTACTATATCTCGTATTGTTGTCCCGCACATTTTTTCAAAATCTTGATATGTAATTGATCCTCCAAGCAAAACAACTTCTTTGTTTATCAGAGATTTATCATTTGTATCAAGTATGATTTTATTTTTTTCTATTGAATTAACAAATATCTTGACGCCATTATATAAAATGTAAGAATTTCCATCACCGTATTTGCTTGTAAAACCGTTAGCTAATCCTATTGGCAAATATAAATTAACTCCATCTGTTTCTATATAGGATTTTATGGAATAAGCTGGTTTTAAGCCTTCATAATAGCCGTATAAAGCTAATCCTGGTCTGCAGGAATTAGAAATTTTATCTAAATTAAAATTTATAATAGCATCGCTTGCTGGAAAACTTTTTAATATATTTTTATCTGGGAAATATTTTATTATTTTTTTAAAGTTTTCTATTTGCGTATTATTGACTTCGTTATCTTTTTCATCAGCACAAGAAAAATGACTCATAACCATTAAAACTTTAAAATTATTTTTATCAATATAGGTTTTTATTTTTTCTATTTCATTTAAATTTATACCGGATCTATTCATCCCTGTATTAAATTGCAATACAATTTCTTTTATATCTGCTTTATTTGCTATTTCTAGTTGTTCAAAACTATTTATAACAGGAGTTAGATTAAATTCTTTAAAATATTTTTCATCTCCTTTAAAAATACCGCTTAATATAAAAATACTTTCAAGTTGTGGAAAAAATTTTTTTAATTCAACGCCTTCTTTTAAATCAAATACAAAATATTTTTTTTGTGGATTTTTAATTGTTAAAAGTTTATCAACTATAGAATATATGCCTATATTGTAGGCGTTAGCCTTTACAGTTGGTATGACATTATCCCCACAGCCGCCAATAGTTCTTAATTTTTCTAAATTATATACAATATTATTCAAATTAATTTCAATATCTAACTTTCTCATTTTTATACTCCTTAAACTATTAATTAGTTATTTAATAGAATTAAAATGAAAATCAAGCCAATTTTGTTGTAATTTATGTTGATTTATAAAAAAGTTTATCTATTATATATTTCTATTAGTAATAATATTATTATAATAATTAAGGTAAAAAGATGCCAAAAATGAAAACAAATAGTTCTTGTAAAAAAAGATTTGAATTAACAGGAACAGGAAAGATTAAATTTAAAAATGCTAATAAAAGACACTGCATGGTAAAAAGAAGTCAAAGACAAATCAGAAACAATAGAAAACCTGATTATATCTTTATAGGAGATGCAGACTTTATTTTTAAGAATTTTATTCCATATGGACTATAAAGAAAAAATTAAGAATTAAGAATTAAATTATAAAATTAAAATTATGATTTATAATTTAATCTAATTTAATAAAAACTAATTAAAAGGAAAAAAATAAAATGACTAGATCAACAAATAGAGTAGCTTCAAGAAACAGAAGAAAAAGAGTTCTTAATAGAGCTAAAGGTTTTAGAGGCAGAGCTAAAAATTGTTTCTC
>CALXSB010000107.1 GCA_944391005.1 uncultured Rickettsiales bacterium
ATTCTTTTAATGATTTTTCTGTAGAATAGATTAAAGTATCAGCTTGGTTCTTAGCATCGGCCATTTCTTTCTTAGCTTTATCAGCTTTAGCATTAGCTTCTGCATCTTTCATCATTTTTTCAATTTCAGCTTCAGTTAGACCGCCAGAAGATTGAATTGTAATTCTTTGTTCTTTTCCAGTTCCAACATCTCTTGCAGATACATTAACAACACCATTAGCATCAATATCAAATGTAACTTCAATTTGTGGCATGCCTCTAGGTGCAGGTGGAATGCCATCAAGATTAAATACGCCTAATAATTTATTGTAAACAGCTATATCTCTTTCACCTTGATAAACCTTAATTGTAACGGCACTTTGATTATCTTCAGCTGTAGAGAATATTTGACTCTTTTTTGTAGGGATTGTCGTATTTCTATCAATCAATCTAGTAAATACGCCGCCCATAGTTTCAATACCTAAAGACAATGGTGTAACATCAAGCAATAATACGTCTGTAACATCGCCTTTTAAAACACCACCTTGAATTGCAGCACCAACAGCTACAACTTCATCAGGGTTTACACCTTTATGAGGTTCTTTTCCAAAGAAATTTTTAACAGTTTCCTGCACTTTAGGCATTCTAGTCATACCACCAACTAGCACAACTTCATCAATGTCGCTATTCTTTAAACCAGCATCAGCCATAGCTTTTTTGCATGGTTCAATACTTCTTTGAATTAAATCATCAGTCAATTGTTCTAACTTAGCTCTAGTAAGTTTCATATTCAAGTGTTTAGGACCACTTGCATCAGCTGTGATATATGGCAAGTTGATTTCAGTTTCCATTGTTGATGACAACTCTTTTTTAGCATTTTCAGCAGCTTCTTTCAATCTTTGAATGGCCAATTTATCATTAGAAAGATCAATTCCAGTTTGTGCCTTGAACTCGTCAATCATCCATTTTTGAATTCTAGCATCAAAATCTTCACCACCCAAGAAAGTATCGCCATTTGTAGCTTTAACTTCAAATACGCCGTCGCCAATTTCAAGAATTGATACATCAAATGTACCACCACCTAAATCATAAACTACAATTTTTTTATTGCCTTCTTTATCAAGACCATAAGCCAATGCTGCTGCAGTTGGTTCATTAACTATTCTCTTAACATCAAGACCGGCTATTTTACCAGCGTCTTTTGTAGCCTGTCTTTGGGCATCATTAAAGTAAGCAGGAACTGTAATAACAGCTTCTGTAACCTTTTCACCCAAATAAGCTTCTGCCGTTTCTTTCATTTTTTGCAAAATAAAAGCAGATACTTGAGATGGAGAATATTTTTCATTTTGAGCTTCTACCCAAGCATCACCATTTGCAGCCTCAATAATTTTAAACGGAACTCTTTCTCTATCCTTAACAACTTCAGGATCGGTATATCTTCTACCAATTAATCTTTTTACAGAATAAATTGTATTTTCAGCGTTTGTTACCTGTTGTCTTTTTGCTGGTTCTCCAACGATTCTTTCGCCATCCTTTAGGAAACCAACAATAGAAGGAGTTGTTCTTCTGCCTTCTGAGTTTTCAATAACTTTTGTATTTTTACCTTCCATTACTGCAACACAAGAGTTTGTAGTACCAAGGTCAATACCTATAATTTTTCCCATAATTTCCCCTTTTTCAAAATTAATAAAAACCTCATGATTACTATATAGTTATAGTTTTGAAAAATTACAATAGCTTTCAAAAATTATTTTATAAAATTTATTTAATGTTGATAATTCTAATTTAAAACGACAATAATTGCTATTTAGAATTATATAAATTATTTTTTTGCTTGCAAAATTATTTTAAAAATTGTATAATCTCCGCCATTGTTCAATAATTTATGGAGACATTGTGAATATACAACAGTTCACTATAAATAAAATTTTTGTTAATATGGTCAAAAGAATGGAAAAAGATAAAGATGCTATAATAATAGCTCCAACTTATTATCCAGAGACATGTTCCATATTGCAAGAAATATCAAAAATATCAAATAAAAATCTTGAAACTTTAATTGTAGGGGGTAATGATAAGGAACCGCTCTTTAAAGATGTTCAACAGATTCCTGTTAATTTTAAATGTAGTGGCGTTGATAGTGAAAATGATGAAAATACAAAAAATATAATAGACACGATACCGGTAGAAAAATTAAACAATAGAAAAATTTATCTTTACCAATTTATGCACTATCCATGGAGAAAATTTTTAGAAGAAAGGATAAAAAGAGAAAATATAAATTGTGAAATAGTTGCAGATATGACGCAAGGTTTTGAAGCATTTTTTGAGGGAAAACATAATTTACCAAAAGTTTTAGATTCTGCAAAATTATCTAGCTATAAAATTCCATCAACAACAATAGCAAAAAATAAACTTTTAACAGATGAAGAAATATTAAATTTATATAATTCTTATAAAGGCGGAGAAAATAAAATAGTTTTACAGTTGTGCGGTGATACATATCAAGAAATTGGCGGCGGAGAAGGAACAAAAATTAAAAATAATTATGAAGATTTTAAAGATACATTACTAAATATGATTGAAGATCATCCTGAAGCTGATATTAAAATAAGCAAATATATACTTGGAATTGAGGGTAATTTTTCATTTTTAACTTTGCCAAAAACTAACAATAATACAGTAGCGAAAGTTTCGCATGAACTAAATACAGAGGAAGAGTTATTAAATAAAGCAAAAGAAGCAGGAATAATTGACTCAACAAATATTTGCGGAAGAATGACTTTAAAATGTGTTGGGGAACCATTGTTAACATCAAAATCTGGAAGCGGAGTTGGAAATGATTTAGGTTTTATTCATAGTGAGGAAGTTAGAGATTCTATTATAGAGATTGGACAAAAATTAGGTTCCTATATGGCAAAAACTGGAAAATGGGGTTTAGCCGGCTGCGATGTAAAAGTTTCGCCAGACGGACATGTATATATAATAGAAATTAACAATAGACAACAGGGACCAACAGCTCAAATGAGTGAGGATGCTGAAAGAAATGGCTTGCCATCATTAATTAAAATGCATACAATATATGCTTTCGGATCGCCAAGTGAAGTTCAAGAACTACATGATGCATTAGAAGGACATGAAGAAGAAATATCAAAAAGATATTCTTCTAATGGCGGATCATTCTATGTAAAAGTTGCAACAACGGAAAATAGTATAATTAAAACGCCATTTAAGCCAGGTTTTTATAAAGTTAAGAAGGTTAATAATGATTGGCAATGGGATTTGGAAAATCCAATAGAAATAGATATGACTCAAGAAAAGGCTTTAAACTTTAATCAAAAAAATTCTTTTGATGGTAATGAGTTAATATTAGAATTAAGAGCGGGTGCACCTAAAAAAGGTTTAGAATTGCCTGTTGGAAATCAAATATGTAGAATTGTCGGATTATCAAATAAAAATTTTCCTTCTCCATTCACAATTAATGATGACAAAACAAAAGTTATTGTTCAGTTAAATTGGAGAAGCTTAATAACATCATTTAAGGAAAATATATTAGATAAAGCTAAAATTCCTCATGTTAATTCTAATGAATTTATTGAAATTGCATCAACTCAGCCTAGAACAAAAATTATGTCTGATGAAAAAGAATTTTCAAATGAAAGTTTTGAAAATAGTATTACTCAGCAAAATTCAAATATTAATATTGCTGAAAGAAGCGCCTTTAGAAATCATTACAGTATAAATATTGAATTAAGCACTAATAGTTTTTCTTCTAAATTTTTAGCTAAAAATACAAATTTAAAAGAAAATTGTAATTTTATTATTAATAATTAATTTTAACTTGTTTTTTTATGCTGTTGATATAATTTAAGTTTAAATAAAAAAATATAGAAAATGAAAATATCGAGAGAAACTACTAATTTTGGACATTATATATCTGGCAATGAATTGTCAATTATCAGATATATAATTGATTCTGAAAAACCAGGAAAGAATATTTATATTCATAGCGGCATACATGGCGGTGAAATAACCTATTATATAATTGAAAAATTATATAACTATCTAAAGAATAATTTAACTGAAGGAAAAGTTGTTTTAGTTCCATGTGCAAATCCTCTTTCATGGCTTCAAAGAAATTATTTTTATACTCATGGCAAATTTAATCTATATGATGGCAATGATTGGAATAATTATTTTCCAGGCAATCCCAATGGAAGTCTAGGTGAAAGGATGTCTTTTGCTATTTTTGAAGAGGCAAAAAAGGCAGACCTCATTTTAGACTTGCATACATCAAGAGATAGTTTTGTGTTTTCAATGCCATCGGAAAAAAAATATTTTCCGATAGTAAAAACTTTAGGATTGGAATATAATCATTTTTGTGATGACAAATCTACTCCTAAAACTGCAAATACAATAACTGCACAAGCTGATATAGCAGGGGTTGATAATCTTACAATAGAATGCGGAAGCCATGATTCATACAATGAAGATAATGTAAACGAAGTGTATGAAGGAATTTTAAGAATATTTGAAAGCTTTAATATGATTAAAAAAGGAACATCAAAAAAATCAGAAAAAGAAGTAAAAGTATTTTATAATCCTAAAAAGTTTAGAGCACCAGAAACAGGATTCGCAATATATCATAAACAATTGGGTGAAAGATTTAAAAATGGTGATATAATTTTTTCAATTTATACACCGCATAATTTTGGACAACATATTGATGTAAAGGCTGAAGTTGATGGTATTGTTTGGAAATATTCTCCAACAAAAACTTTTTGGTGTGGTGATGATGTGCTGCAATATATTGTTCAGGATGATTTAGAAAATATTTAATTATAATATAAATATATTAAATAAGCAATAATTTATACTTATTAACTTAAAATAATTACTTTCTAGAAACGCTATAACCAGTTATCACATCAAGCAATTCTGATGTGATAATTGTTTGTCTTTTTTGATTATACTCGAGCCTTTTATTTTTAACTAATTCATTTATATTCTTTTCAGCACTTTGCAGTGTAATCAATCTATTCTTTTGTTCACTTGTAATTGAATTTATCAGCACGCTGTTTAGTGATAAAAATATATATTGTTTTAGCAAATCAGAAATCAATGTTTTTGTATCTATTTGCCAATAGGGAATATTATTTGTTATCCAAACTTTATTCTTAACTTTTTGAAGCAATTTTTTGTCAATTGGTATTAACCTGTCTTTCGTCAATGTGCCATTTGCGGTTTCATCGTTAGTCGTATAGTAAAGAAATACTTTATTTGACCTATTGGATATTATTTCTTCATCAATTATTTGCAAAATTTCGTAAATTGTGTTTGAAATATTTTCAATTGAACTTGGAAGTGAAATTGACTTTATAATGTCAACTTTTTTGTTTGACATCAACATATCAAGTCTTTCACCTACAGTAATGATTCTTGTTTGCAGATTATTTTTTAAATCTTCCATAACAAAATTTACTATTTTGTCATTAAATCTTCCGCAAAGTCCTTGATTTGATCCAAATACTATAGCCAGATTTTTATCTTCACTTGAATTTTTTAAATATTCTAGATCGCTAATATTTATATTGTCGTTATAAAGCATTATAGCCTGCAGTCCCAATTCAATATTACTTCTATAGGCATAGAGAATTTTTACGGTTTTTTCATATTTTTTTATATTTGCACTAGACAATGATTTCATTGTGCTGACAACCTGTTTAATGCTTTCCGATGTTTGTAATGTTTTTTTTAAATCGTCCAATGTTTCCATAATGTTTTAAATAGTTTTATATTTTGCAACAGTTTCTTTAGCTTTTTCAATAAACCTATTGATTTGTCCTTCAGACAATTCATTATTGCTTCTTATAGTTTTTACTAAATCTCCAAAGTGATTTTCCATTAGTTGAACTATATCTTTTTCAACTTCGTTAATTTTATCAAGATCTATATTGTCTAAAATATTATTGTTTATGCATATAAAAATAGCTATTTGCCCTTCAATTGATATGGTATTGTATTTTGCCTGTTTTAAAACTTCTCTTATTAAATTTCCCCTGTCTATAATTTTTTGAGTTTCGTCATCTAGTTTTGTAGCAAACCTTGAGAACATTTCCAACTCTTCAAACTGAGAGTATTCAATGCCGATTTTTCCAGCTATTTGTTTAAATGCTTTCAATTGTGCTTTTCCACCAATTCTTGATACTGATTTTCCAACATCTATAGCAGGTAAAAGACCCTTTTGAAAGTTTGTAGGAGATAAATACAACTGCCCATCTGTAATTGAAATAACATTTGTTGGAATATAGGCGGACATATTTTCAGCTTCGGTTTCAACTATTGGCAAGCTGGTTATATTTCCGCCTCCCAATTCATTGCTTAGATTGACGCTTCTTTCAAGCAATCTTGAATGCAGGTAAAAAATATCTCCAGGGTATGCTTCTCTACCAGGCGTTCTACCTAAAAGCAAAGATATTTCTCTATAGGCTTTTGCATGTTTTGACAGATCATCATATACTATTAAAACGGACTTGCCATTTTCGCAAAAATATTCCGCCATTGATGTTGCCGAATACGGAGCTATATACTGCATACCGGGAAGACTCATAGCATTTGCATTCACAACTATAGTATAATCCATTGCTTCATTTATTTGCAATGTATGTATAACATTCATAACCGATGAATCCCTTTGCCCAATAGCACAGTATATGCAAATAACATTTTTGCCTTTCTGATGCAATATTGCATCAACCGCCACAGAAGTTTTTCCAGTCTGTCTGTCTCCTAAAATAAGCTCCTTTTGTCCTCTGCCTATTGGTATTAAACAGTCAATAATTTTAATGCCAGTTTCAAGAGGAGTATTAACTCCTTTTCTATCAAGAATACCAACAGACTCTCTTTCTGCCGGAAAAAACGAATCGGGTTTAATTTTTCCTTTATTATCTATAGGTCGTCCTAGTCCATCCACAACCCTGCCAATTAATTCATCACCAACAGGCACTTCTATATATTTTTTAGTTCTTTTTACTTCATCACCAACAGTAATATTATTTGTTTTGTCAAGCAATACAACCTTAACAATATCATTCTCCATGCCGGCCACATAGCCAAGATATCTTTCAGAAATTATAACAGCCTCATCAAAGCCAACTTTATTTAATCCACCAACAGTTATAACATAATCATTAACGCTTAAAACAGTACCAGTTTCTTTCTCAACCAAATTAGAATTTATCTTATCAAGATTTGATAAAATTGCATTTTCAAAATTGATAGATAAATCTTCATTCTCCATATAATTACCTAATTTTTATCATTTATTTTGTCTATGCTTGAAATAAAATGTTCAGTAAACTCTTTAATATTCCATGAAAATACATAGCTTCCAATTTTCATATCTATTCCAAGCACAAGTTTTTTATCAATCATAAATTCAATTTCACTAAAAATAAAACCCTTATCCTTTAAAGATTTTTTAATCAATTCCTTTTCATCATCAGCAAGCAAAGCATTGGAAATTATATAAATTTTATCAGCCTTCATTTTGTTAATATCTTCAATCTTATCTTTATCCAAAATATTAACTTTATTCAAAAAAGCATTTATAATTTCTTTTTGCAAAGTTGAATTTGCAATGGCACTAAACATATGGTTTGAATATTTTACAAACATATCAAGCAAGTTTTTATTAAACTTTTCCAATAGATTTTTTTGCTCGAGCTTTAAATAATCATTAAACCTTTCTCTTTTGTTAGATATATCATCCTGTGCCTTTTGCATTTCAATTTCTTTAAATTTCGCAACATCATCTATAACCCGTTGCCTAAGAACAATATTCTCTTCCTCAACTTCCTTTAATTTATTCAAATATTCTTCCTTAAGTTTTTCTGTTTCCTCAAGCTTTTTTTCAGTATCATCTATTTTTTGTTTTATATCATTTCTCCTTTTTTCCATAGTCTTCATTACAGGCTTGTATAAAAACTTATTTAGAAGAAATAATAAAACACTAAAATTAATTATCTGTGCGATTATTGTATATAATTCCATATTAACTCATTCTTTCAAGCAAAGCATTCCAAAATGGATTTGCAAATATTAAAATCATAGAAATAACCAAACAATAAATAGCTGAAGATTCAACCATAGCCATACTCATAAATAAAAGTTTTGTAATGTTTGCAGTTTCATCCGGTTGCTGAGTAATTGAATGTACAGCCTCTTTTGCTATATTTGCCTCGCCAAATGATGAACCTAATGACCCCATGCCTATTGAAAACGCAGCAGAAAAAATTGATATAGAAGCTACTATTGTTAGACTATCCATGATTGTTATTCAACGATTATTTACACTTTATATATTTTTAATTACATTTTTAAAATAGTCAAGAATATTGTTAATCAATATAATCTATATATTGAATAGCATATACTGCATTGATATTTTAAAATATTTTAAAAAACTCTTGATTTTTTTAATTGTTAGTATTATAAATATAGAGTGCGTGCCCTTAGCTCAGCTGGATAGAGCAA
>CALXSB010000108.1 GCA_944391005.1 uncultured Rickettsiales bacterium
TATACTTAAATAAATTATTAAATATAAATAAAATTATTTAAATAAATAATTTTATTTATTATAAAAAATATATTATCGTAAAGTTAAATTATAGTCTAACAGCTAGTTTATAAATATAAAATAAAGCCTATAACAAAAACATAGGCTTTATTTATTTATTAATTTCTTAATATTATTTTTTGTATTTAGCTTTTATTTCTTCTTCCACGCTCGAAGGAACTCTTTCATATCTAGCAAAAATCATTGTGAATTGAGCTCTTCCTTGCGATAAAGATCTTAAGCTGTTAACATAACCGAACATATTAGCCAATGGAACAAAAGCTTTTACAACTTTAATGCCGTCTCTATCTTCAAGATTAGCTATTTGTCCTCTTCTTGAATTAATATCACCAATAATATCACCCATATATTCTTCAGGTGTTACAACCTCAACTGACATAACAGGTTCCAATATTGTGGCACCAGCTTTTTCCATCATATCTCTAAATGCATATTTAGCAGCGATTTCAAAGGCTAGAACTGATGAGTCAACATCGTGGAAAGCGCCATCATATAGTTCAGCTTCAAAATCTACAACAGGGTAGCCTGCTAAAATACCACTATTTTTAGCAATATTTAAACCCTTTTCAACACCAGGTATGTATTCTTTAGGTATTCTACCACCAACAACTGTGTTAATAAATTTAAAGTCGCTTGGATCTTCTTCAGTTTTTGGTTTAGGTCTAAATTTAATATTAACTTTAGCGAATTGACCGGCACCACCTGATTGTTTCTTATGAGTATATTCAATATCAACTGGTTTAGTGATAGTTTCTCTATAGGCAACTTGTGGAGCACCAATATTAGCTTCAACTTTAAATTCTCTCTTCAATCTATCAACAATAATTTCAAGGTGCAATTCACCCATACCTTTTAATATTGTCTGTCCACTTTCTGGATTAGTTTCAACTCTTAAAGAAGGGTCTTCTGCCAATAATCTAGCTAAAGCTAAGCCCATTTTTTCTTGATCAGCTTGAGTCTTAGGTTCAACAGAAACTTCAATAACTGGTTCTGGGAAATCCATTTTTTCAAGCACAACTGGGAATGAAGGATCCGCCAATGTTTCACCCGTTGTAGTAATTTTTAAACCGGCTAAAGCAACTATATCACCGGCTGAAGCATCTTTTATATCTTCTCTATTATTTGCATGCATCAAAAGAATTCTTCCTGCTCTTTCTTTCTTGCCTTGAATAGTATTTAAAACTGTATCACCAGCATTTAAAGTTCCAGAGTAAATTCTGATAAATGTAATATAACCAACAAATGGGTCATTTGCAACTTTAAACGCTAAAGCAGAAAATTTAGGTTCTTTATAGTTAACCAAAATCTCCTTATCATTTAAGTGTCCAACAACGCCTGGTAAATCAGCAGGGCTTGGTAAATAATCAACTACAGCATCAAGCAATCTTTGAACACCAGTATTTTTGAATGCAGAACCGCACAATACAGGAACAAAATGGAAATCTATAGTTCCTTTTCTAATACATGATTGTAATTCTTCATCACTAATTTGTTCTCCTGCCAAATATTTTTCCATAATAGCTTCATCTTCTTCAACAGCTGTTTCAACCAATTTTTCTCTATATTCATTAGCTTGGTCAAGCATATCTGCAGGTATATCAAGTTCTGAATAATGGCTTCCTTTTTCACCATCCCATACTAAGTATTTCATTTTAATTAAATCAACAATACCTTCAAAATGCTCACCACTTCCTCTAGGTATTTGCAAAACTACAGGTGTAGCCTTTAATCTATTGTGAATCATATCAACACATCTAAAGAAGTTTGCACCTGTTCTATCCATTTTATTACAGAAACAAATTCTCGCAACTTTATATTTATTAGCCAATCTCCAGTTAGCTTCTGATTGTGGTTCAACACCAGCAACACCATCAAATACAGCTACAGCACCATCAAGAACCTTAAGCGATCTTTCAACTTCAACTGTAAAGTCAACGTGTCCCGGAGTATCTATAATATTAATTCTGTGTTGTCTCCAAAAACATGTAGTCGCAGCAGATGTAATCGTAATACCTCTTTCTTGTTCTTGAACCATCCAGTCCATAGTAGCCGCACCATCATGCACTTCTCCGAGCTTATGACTTTTTCCTGTATAGAATAAAATTCTTTCAGTAGTTGTTGTTTTTCCGGCATCAATATGTGCCATAATACCAATATTTCTATATTTTTCAATAGGATATTCCCTTGCCATGTTATTTTCTTTTTTATTAATAAAATTTTAATTGAGTGGCGTAAATTTTTATATAATTTTAACCATAACGTTCACATTTTATAATAAAAAATTTAAAAATAAAGTTTTTTTATATTTACATTATAAATTTTATAATGTTAAGATACACAATCAAACCCCCTCTCCAAAAACTCTTTAAAACTTATATTTAATATATTACATATTCTAAATAATCTCTCTGTAGGTATTTTAACTTTACCATTTTCATATTTCTGTATTTGTTGAAATGATATATTTAATTCTT
>CALXSB010000109.1 GCA_944391005.1 uncultured Rickettsiales bacterium
TCAAGTTGAATTATGAATTTATTCTTTTCAAAAACTGGGATAAATTCGTTTGGTGGAATTAATTTATTTTCTCTTTCCCACCTAACAAGTGCTTCTGCTTCTTCTACTTTTTCATTTTTAGCATTTAATTTAGGTTGATAGAAAACTTTAAATTCTTGATTTTGTATTCCTTCTTCCATTATTAATTCTATTTCATGTTCTTTTATCATTTGATTTTCTAATTTTTGATTAAATATATAGAATTTTTTATTAAAGTTCTTTTTTGCTTCATCCCTTGCAATTATCGCTTTATCTAACACATCGAATATGTCATTGTCCTTTTTTGTTATTTTGCTTATACCTATTGCTATTAATATTTTATAAAGTTCTTTATCTATCTTTATTTTTGATAACTTATCTATGATAATTTCTACTATTTGTATTAATTTCTCTTCCTTTTTATATTCTAAAATCACTGCGAACGCATCATTTGCTAATCTTGTAACTATTCGTTTTTCTCCTAGAATTTGTTTTAATTTTTGACCTATACTTATTAAAAGTTTATCCCCTTGAATTCTTCCATATTTTTTATTAAACATTTTAAATTTTCCAATATCTATTATTAGCAAATATCCTTCATATTGTTGTTTTAATAGTTTTGATGCCTTTTCTATGAAATAGTTGCTATTTTCTATTTTAGTTAATTTATCTATATATGCCAATTGGTATAGATTATTTTCATCTTCTTTATGCATAATATTTCCCTTCTTTTATTTATGTTTTTATTATTTTGCCTAATTTTTGGGAAATTATTAATAGTGTTTACTATTTTTTCTTTGCTATAACATTATATATATGCCAATGCTTCATTTTTCCAAGTCCTGTTTTTCCATTTTTTTCAAATTCTTTAAAAACTATTATATCAAATGCTTTTTCAAAGAGACTTAACACTTGTTCTCTTGATAAAAATGTCATTTCTTTTTTTATTTTTGCCCACTCATCTTTCAATCCAAAAAAATTGCCAACAAAGTATCCGTTCTTTTAATATAGCATCAGTTATTTTATACCAAAATTCTTTAAAGTATTTGTTATTACAAAATGGTAGACTATACATTGCAATCACTAAATTATTCTTTTCTAATTTTATACTTTCAAAATCTTGCTTACTAAATCTAAATTTTTTTATTTCATCTTGATTCAATTTACTTGATATAATATATTCTACATTTTCTTTATCTATTGACAGAACATTCCAACCATTTTTAATTAAATATCTTGTATTTCTTCCTGCACCACATCCTAAATCTATTGCATTTTGTGGTTTGATATTCATATTTATAAATTTTTCTACTAATGGTTCTGGCAAATTATTCTCTGTATTTTTATAATATATTTCTACATCTTTCATTTTATTTTCCTTTTTATATTATTTAAATATTTTATCATTTCACTAAAGTATATCATATTTTTTATAAATTACAATTAAAGTATCATAAAAATGGTATCAATGTAGTATCTATTGACATTATTTTTGAAAAATCATATAATTTTTTATACATTGACTTGGTCATAAAATTATAAAAAGTATAAGATCTGTCAATCATTTTGAGTTATTAGTTGTATTTCTTCAACTTAATATAACATAAGAAAAGAGGCCATCATATGACAATAAATTTTATAATTGCACAAATTATAGGTATATTAGCATTGATTATTTTGATGTTAAGTTTTCAAAAAAACGAAAAAAAGTTGTTATTAAAATACCAAACTGTTTCTAGTTTATTATATGCAATACAATATGCTTTCTTAGGAGCTTATACTGGTAGTTTAATGAACTTAACATGTATAGCAAGAAATTTTATTTTTACTAAATATAATAATAAAACTCCTATTTATTGGTTAATAATTATTATTACTTTGATGATAACATTTTCATTAATAACCTATATTGGAATAATAAGTTTATTGCCTCTGTTTGCTGTTGTTCTTTATAGTATCGCTGTATGGTCTAGTAATTTAAAATTGATTAGATTTACAGAAGTTGTTTCTTGTACGCTTTTTATTATATATAATATTCGCGTATTAGCAATTACTGGACTTATTGCAACAATAATTGAATTAGTATCTGCTTTAATTGCAATATATAGATTTGATATAAAAAATAATAAAATAAGAAAAAATTTATAAATTAAAATAATTTTATATGAATAATTTTAAGAATTTTGTATCTTGTCCATATTTTTTGATAACATACTATTAATTTAAAGCATATTTTCTATATTCACTTTTGTTGGAACTTTGACTATTTTTAAAATTAAAACACCAAGTTTGAATCTTTCGAAACACTTGGTGTTCTAATGGTGCAGATGGCCGGAATCGAACCGGCACGGTTTATTCAACCGCAGGATTTTAAGTCCCGTGCGTCTACCAGTTCCGCCACATCTGCATATATTTGAACTGGCTAGGTTGTTCTTAGCGACAATTAATATTATAATAGTATGTTTTTGGTTTGTCAATACATTTTTTCAAATTTTTTAAATTTACTTGTATTTTATTATATTTTTCCCAAAATATAAATATGCCTACAATTAAGAGGCATATTATATCTATTCATTAATCAGTTGTTCCTGTTCCATCAAATGGTATAAATTTGTTTACAACACTTTCTGGTCTTACTTCTTCTGCTCTAAACATC
>CALXSB010000110.1 GCA_944391005.1 uncultured Rickettsiales bacterium
CATATATTGGCCTCCTGATCGGTTTTCCAATCCATTGTCCTGCCGGTTATTACTGTATTGTCAGTTCCAACATATAGAGCTCTAGTGCAGGCGTATGCTTTTGGAAATATAAAAATTGATGATAATACTAAACTTAAAATAATTTTATTTTTCATAGACGTTTTAAAAAGTTCATTCTATAAATTAGATTATATTATTTATTTTGAATTTCAATAAATATTTATTAAAAGTTGTATTTTTTATTTTTAATTATAATATTATGCTATAACCATTTTATTAATAACTTATAGGTAAGAATATGGTTACAATAGAAATCAAAAAAATTAAGCCAAAGCTTTTAAAACCAAGCTCGTTGGTATTGGATGTAAGAACTGATGACGAAGTAAAAGAAAAGTCTTTAGATATGCCGTTTATGCATGAGGATTCTGCAACTATAAATATAAGCGATTTTATAAAGAAACATAATCTTGATAAAAACGAAACCTTAAATATTCTTTGCAAAACCGGAAAAAGAGCAATGGATGTTGCTAAGAAATTTTTTGAGCAAGGCTATAAAAATGTTCAGGTTATAGAGGGCGGTATTGAACAGGCCGAAAAAGAAGGCGTAAAAATTAAAATTGGAAAATAATAATTTTAATAAAGCAGTGCTGAGTATTTCTTATACTCAACACTAAAATATAATTTAAATCTATAATTATATATTTGCATTTTTAAAAACTATGTCATATATTTAGAAAGCAGATATATATAAGAAATAAATTTATGGTAAAATCAATTCCGATAGTTATGGTTAGTGATAATAACTATGCACCGTTAGTTGCTGTTGTTATTGCGTCTATATGTTATAATACAAAAAGTAATTGTCATTTCTACATCGTAAACAGCAATATATCTTTTGATAGAAAGGAAAAAATTAAAAATCTACAAAATATTTTTAATAATTTAAAAATTGATTTTATTGATTTAGAAGCTAATTCTATTTTTGAAGAATGCAAATCACGCTATACATTTTGGCCAAGTGATGTTCTATTAAAATTAGCATTACCCGATATTATAAAAGATGTTGGAAAATTACTATATGTTGACTGTGATATTATAGTTCAAAACGATATTAATGAATTGTATAAGCAAAATTTGGAAAATTATGTAATAGCTGCAGTTCCTCAAGTTAATGATGATCATAGAAAAAAAGTAATGGAAATAGATGAAAAACATGATTATTTTAATTCTGGCATACTTTTAATTGATTGTGAAAACTGGAAGAAAAAGAATTATTTTAAAAAATTAACCAAGTTATTTAAAAAGTATGAAAATTCTTTAAAATATCCAGATCAAGATTTATTAAATAAATGTTTTGAAAATAATTACAAAAAATTGCCATTAAAATTTAATTTGACAAATGAACATATAGACTATGCTAGCAAACTTTCTAAAGAAAAACAATTGCAGCTAAGAGAAGCTGTAGAAAACAATTTCATAAGACATTTTGAGGGTGGCGGAAAACCATGGATTTATAATTCGTTCAAACAATTTGGTTTTGATAAATTTTGGTTTTATGCAAAGATGACAGACTTTTTTGAAATTCTAGCTTTAGAATTTATGATTAATAATATAAGAGAAATTCCGCATAAAAATGAAACAAAACAAATAAAATTATTTAATATTTTTGTTTTGCTGTCAGTTTGCAAAGTAAACCCTAAAAAAACTGTTATAAAATTATTTGGATTTATTCCATTATTTTCAATTAAAAGAAAAATATAAATAAATTTTATTAATAATTTTATAACCTATAATATTATTGCATAATATAGTCAATATCATTAATTTGTGATAGTGGCTTATTTTTTTGTGATAATATTTTTTCAACATTAGTTTTTTCTTTTTCTGTAGTCTCTTCGCTATCTTTTTCTAATGAGTCTTCAATAGGATATTCAATATCATCATTGTCTATTATATCAAAATATTCAATTTCATCCTCATCTTCTATTAGGTCTCTAAGTCTTGGCATTTCTTTATTTAAGTTAGCGAATTCAGAAGTATCATTTTCATAATATTCTTCATCTAAAGAGTTTTCTTTTATATTATCTTCTTTATTTTTTTGATAAACAACAACATCTTCAACTTCAAGATCTGAGCTATCTTCGCTGTTTGCTTCTCTATTAGCAATTAAGTTTCCATTATAATATATTTTTCTTAATAGCTTTTTTTTATTAACATCGTTATATATTTCAATAGTTGAATTAACTTCTCTAAATTCATTTATTTGATTTGTATTCTTACGTATTATTTCGTATGATGTTTGTAAATATGGATTATCTAATGAAATATTGCCATTTTCAAGACTGTAGTAGGTTGTTAAAGGTAAACTAGAAGATTTTCTATGGCTAGAGCAATAGCTTCTTGATGAATCAAAAAAATTAGCCCTTTTAAATATGCCATCCGATTCAAACAACGTAGATTGAGTATTAAAATTCAATGCTTCGTGTCCCAAACATTGATTGCAAACTAGTGCGTCTTCATCTAGATCGCTATTAATTATTCTTTGCCAAAATCCTATTGAAACGTGATCTATAGATTTTTTTCCAAATTTTTTCAACAGACTATCTTTTAATCCATTACTGCCAGATATTTCGCTGTTTATTTTGCCAAAACTTTCAAGCTTTCCATTTTCATCTATATACATTTTTAATATAGAGTCAAGCATTACAGTTCTCATTTGTATTAATTCGCCTATTGAAAAATCGTTTTTAATTTTAGACATTAATAGCTTTTTATATTCTTCGTTAAATAAATATTTAGAATCTAGTAATTTTGAAAATATCTCTAAATTATTTTCAACAAAGAGAGTTATTTTTTCTAATAGGTTGTTAAGATTATTTCTTTTACATTCTCTTTCTAATGATTCAATATATGTTGATAAAATAAAATATGTTTCCATATTATATCCGAGATTTATAGAATTATTCTCATTCGCCTTTTTTTGTTGTATATTGTAAAGATTATAAAAAGAATAGAATAATACTGGTATATCACTTTCTAAAAACGCTGAATGTGTCATTAATGTTGGATTTTTATTATCACCAATAATATATCCACTGCTCATATATCCCTTATAAAGCATTCTAGCAAGAGTCTGTTCGTAAATTTTATAGGCTTCTGCACCATTTATTTTACTAATATAACTGCGTCCCATTCCCGTATCTTGAGATTCATGGTTGCCAACAACGATATGTAATGGCATTTCTTTATTTGAATACTCTTCTTTATAGAGATCGCACATTTTTTCTAAAAATAAAAGACTTGTTAAACTTTCTCTTCCTCTATCAACTATATCACCTAAGTGATAAAAATTTCCTTTATAATTTTTATTAATAAATGGTGTAGGTATTACACAAATATTGCTCTTTATAGCATCATATATTGTTTCTATTTCTTCCTTGCTAAAATTTATGGAATTTTCTTCTAGCAGCTTTTGAAAATCTTTTACTCCAGATTCTGAAGATAAATCTATATTATTGTTTTTTAAAAATGTGTTTATTTTAAATATTAGTTGTCCATCGTTGTTTTCACGCATAATTTCATTAAATTCATTTAAATATATTCTTTTTATTTCCTCTATTGATTCTTTATCTTCCTCAGTTTCTTTTTTAAATATATTTATAAGTTCTTCTATATTTTTATATTCTTTTTCTTTTTCGTCAGAATTGATAAGACCTTCTTCTTCAGCTACAGACGCTGTATTATACAATATATCTATTTTTTTATCATTAATAATTTTAAAATATTCCAATATATCCTGCGAATTGAATGCCTTTTTATATTCTTTTATTTCATTTTCATTTAAAAATTTTTGACTAATTTTATCATAATATGTATATTCTCCTTCCTTTATTTTTACAATGCCAGATTCAAGCAGCGATGTAAGCATTGCTATAAAATCTCCATGGGTATCGCTTATTATTGCTACTTTATCATTTGTGTTATTTTTTTCCATTAAAGAATTAAGATGATTATAGCAATCATCCAAGAAAGATTTTTGTTCATCAATTGATAGTTCTGATAGGTCAATATAATTTTTATTAATACACATAATATTGATTTTAATATTAAAGCCATATACTATATTATACTCCAATATTAAAATATTATCAATATTTTTTAATAAAAAAATAACTCTATTAAAATTAATAGAGTTATTTTTATATAATAAATTAATTTTTTTTATTTCTTTTCAGTATAAT
>CALXSB010000111.1 GCA_944391005.1 uncultured Rickettsiales bacterium
TGTAATATCTATATATTACTTCGTTTAAATTCCTAAAAAATCTTTGTAAAAGCGAGTTATAATTTGATAATTTAATTATAAAAGACCTTATTTGTGGCTTGAAAAACACTTACTTGGCGGTTATAAATATTTTTATAGGAATTATTATATATTTTATATGAATTATAATAATAAAATTTTTAGAATTAGTAAATTTAAAATATATATCAAAAAAAGTATAACAAAATAAATTTTGACATGCTAAAAGAAAAAGATATAATCTTTTTTAAGAAAGTAAATAATATTATTAAATATGATAATGAATTTACAAAATAGAACACAATATAATAAAGAAGAATTTATAAAAAGAACTATAAAACATATTAGGAGAGTTCAAGATAATATGATATTGCTTGAGTTGAATAAAGATAAATTACCATTCAAGATAAAAGAATTTGATTTATTAAGATTAAGTTTAAAACATGATATTGATAAATTTTCAGAAAATATAATTTATGATGAATTAAAAATAACTGAATATTGGTATTGTTTTAGAAATAATATAATTGATATTGACAATAAATTAATTAGTAAAGAAGAATTAAATAATATAAGCTATAGACACTATAAAAATAGTCCACACCATGTTGAATTTTATCAAAATAATAGAGATATTAAATATATAATATTATGTGAAATTGCTAGTGATATGGCTGCTATATGCCAGGAATATAAACAATCTAATTATACTAAGTATTTAATAGACAATAGAAATACTAAATTTAAAATATTGACAGATTTTCAGGTAAAAATTTTAATATATCTGTTAAATTTATTAAAAATTTTAAATATTATGAATATATAATATTTAAAAATATTATCAAAAATAGAGCCTGATAAGCAAACTCATTCATTTAGAATAATATATAATAAATTATCTTCATTTTTTAGAGAAAACCATTTGCAAAATATTAAATAATGTTAATATAGATTTTATATAATAAAAGATTTGATAATATATAATAACATATTTATTACTATGAAAATAATATTTCTTGGCACTGGTTCAGCTTATGGAACACCATATTGTGGTAATATTTGGAAAGATACAGTAAACAGTAAAAATATTAAAAACAATAGATTGAGATATAGCATATTACTTGAAGATAATAATAATCAACTATTGGTAGATTGCAGTCCAGATTTTAGACAACAAAGTATAATACATAATTTAAGAAATTTTAATGATATATTTTATACCCATTGGCATGCTGACCATACATTTGGCACTTGGGAACTTGATGAATATACTAGATTTTATAAAAAGTGCCTAAATTTATGGGCTGATAATAAAACATTAAATGAATTAAAGAACAAGTTTGATTATTTATTAAAAGATAAGAATAGATTTATTTTAAACGAAATTAAACCATTTCAAAGCTATAATATAGCAAATATAAATAATGTAATACCATTAAAATTTATACATGGCGACTTATATTCCTATGGATTAAAATATAAAAATATTGTTATATCCGGCGATTTAGAATATATACCGCCAGTAAATAATAAATACTTAGAAAATTTAGATTTATGGATTATGGAATGCAATAACATTGAATATAAAGATAATGGTGGGCATACATACTTGGAACAGGCATTGGAAAGAATTAAACAATTTAAACCAAAACAGACTATTTTGACACACTTCAGTTGGCATTGGGATTATGAAACCATGAGTAAAAAATTACCACAAAATGTAATTATGGCTTGGGATGGAATGGAAATTGAAATTTAGTGGTTTGAAATAATAAAATCGTAAATTTCTTTTGAGATTTTTGATATTATATTTGCGTTTTCTTTGTCGGTTTCTTCTGATTCGGAAATAAAAATTGATAAAAAATAAATGTCCCCGTTTGCTAAAATTATAAAACCGCTGTCGTTGTCTGCAATTTTTATTCCGTCTTTGTTGCGGTCTGATGAACCTGTTTTATGTCCGACTATTGTATTCTTTGGCAATAGGTATTTGATTTTGTCGCTGCCGGTGTTTGTATTAATCATTGTTTGAATTAAAAAATCTTTGTATTTTTTGTTGAATAAATTTTTGTTATAAAAAATGTCAAGCAGGTTGACTATTTCAATTGGTGTTGATGTGTTTGAGTGCTGTTTTGTGGTATCTGTGTGCATGTCATCTTCTGTGGAGAGAATTTGAAAATTATATATTCCTAAAGTTCTGATGTATTTGTCAACTTGGTTGATTCCGCCAATGTAGTCTATAAGTATGTCGCATGCGTTGTTGTCGCTATAAGAAATTGTATATTTAATTAGCTCGGCAAGTGAAATTTTAATATTGTTAATGCCGTATTTTTCGCGTAGTGGACTGTAGGTGTTGTCTTTAATCTTGCGTTTGTCTATATTTAATATGTGATTTAGTTCTATGTTGTTTTTGCTCATATAGTTTAAGGTGGCTAAGGCTACATGAAGTTTAAAAACGCTTAATAGTGGAAAATTTTCATTTCCGTTTAGGCTAAATATTATTTCATTATTAAATTTTACAGCTATACCAATTTTTGCGTCTTTGTTTTTTATTATTTTATTTATATTTGTTTGAAGTTGTTTGATGTTGTTTGGTTTTTTATCGCTGTATAAAATTATTAATATTGATGCCATTAGTGCTAAATAGCAAAATATAACTATAAAATATTTTTTAAAGAATTGCATAAATTAATTATTAAAAATTATTAAACTTTTATAATTTTATATATAGAAGCTTTTTTGCCGGAAACTAAAATATCATAGTTGCTAATAAGTTTTAAATTTGATCTCATTGACTGAAGTATGCTGTTTATCTCATTTTTGTTTGCTGATAATAGAATTATAAAGCCATTTTTTGCTAATATTCTATGCATTTCATTGAGAACTTTAGTATAAAAATTATTTATATTGTCTATTTTTTCAAAGAATCCCCATGGCGGATCGCTGACGATTTTTGTAAAATATTCATCATCAAAGTTGTTATTAAAAAAATTCAAATTTTTTACGAAAAATGATTTGTTTAATTTTTTGTTGTTTATTTTTTTTATTTCTTGCTTTAGACTTTTTATGATTTCTTGGTTGTTATCACAGGCAAAAATTCCTTTAAAATTTGCAATTCTGGATCTCTCTAGGGCTATTGTTCCGGATCCACAAAATGGATCTAAAAATATGTCGTTTTCATTTGGTTCGGACAATAGACAAAGTATGTTTGAAAGTTCTGGACGAAGTTCTCCTTTATTTAATTTTTTCTTATTTTTTGTAATTCTAAGCATAAAAAAGCCGATTTTTTCGCTTCTATATAAAAACCAAAATTCAAAATCTGCAGGTTTTTTATCAAACTCTACTTTTAGTTTTAGTTTTTTTTCAAGATTACCTTCAAATGTTCCAAGAATTTTTTTATCAACAGATATAAGTTGATTCTCTATGGATGAAAAAATGTGAAATGTTTTAGTATTTTTTTGTAATTTGATAAATTCAATAATATTCTTTATATTATCAAGTTTTGTATTGTTAATCATTGTTTCTATTGTGGAACTTTCTTCTATGTTTTTAAATATTTGAATAACTAAAAAGCTGTTATTGAAAAATCTAATCTTTTCTATTTCTAATGGAGTTTTATCTGTTTTGTATAGAACCCCTCCGTCAAATAGTTCAATAATGTCAACATCAACTAAATGATTTTTTATAATATTTTGTGTTCCAGATATAAAACTTGAGTAATATGTATACATGCAATATTCTATTGTTTATTATGGTGCGGCTAAGAAGACTTGAACTTCCACTCCTTTCGGAACAGCGACCTCAACACTGCGTGTCTACCAATTCCACCATAGCCGCATCAATAATATAAGAATACAGCAATACTTTTATTAATTCAAGAAAAATTTTAAAGAATTAATTTTATATTGTTTCATATGAAACAATATTTAATATTAAAATATTAATATTATAGGCTATATTAACTATACAATTTTAAATTAATTATTCTATTAACAATATTTACAACTTTTAATAGAAATTTAATTTATTTCTTTACTTTTAAGATATAACAAAATATTATTCAAATTGTAATCACTTCCATTAGGAAATAATTACAATTATATAATATTAATTATAATATGGTAAGAAATATGAAAAGAAAATTTTTTATATTAAGTATTTTATCTTTATTAATGGCTTTCAATGTTAATGCTAAGGAAGCTAAGAAATCTAAAGAAAGACCAGCTGAGGCATATAGAGTAAAATTTGAAGAGATTGATAAAGATGGAAAAGGATATATAACAGAAAAAGTTTATGTTAAATATCATGATAGACAATGGAAGTTGTTAGACAAGATGGAAGAAGAAGTTATTGTAAAGGATGATTTTGTAGCAAATTGTAAAAAAGAAAATAATTGTGATCCAAAATACAAAGAAAAAATCTTTGAAGAATGGGATTTAAATAAAGATGGTAAAGTAACAAAAAAAGAATATAAATTAAAAAGAAAATTAGAATTTGCTCAAATGGATAAAAATGGAGCTGGAAAAGTTAGCAAAACTCAATATGAAAATGCTATGGACAAAATGTCATACAAATATAAATTTAATGAAAAAACTCCAACAGGAACAATTAAAGGAAACTATAAATATAAAGTTAAATAATTAAGTTTAAAAAGTAGAAACAATTTAGTTTCTACTTTTTATTATAAATTTTACAATTATTAATTGACTATTTTACTATTTTTTGTTATTCTTTATTTAAGATAAAAATGTAAAATTATGTCATTAACAAAGGATAAAACTCTTATAAAAGGCGTAAATGATACAAATTTAAATAAATCATTAGAGGATTTATTTAAAAGATCTAAATTGGTAAATCAAAAAAATGATGAAAAAAACATAGTGTCTATAATAAAAACAGATACTGATGAAAAAAATAATGTAATAAATTATATACCAGAAACAAATATTAAAGATAAAACAATAAAAAACATTTTTATTAGAAAAAACAAAAAAGATAAAAAAAATGAAAAAGAACTTGATATAGAAACATCAAAATTAAGACAGGAAGAATATTTTGAAAATGAAAATATTAATGATGAAGATATAAAAGAAATAGAAAATAATGGTTTAGAAAGCTTTTTTATAATTCAAAATAATTTAAGGGAACAAGAAGAAAAGGAAGAAAAAGAAAAAAACGAGCAAAAAGAATTAAATGAAAGAGAAGAATTAAATGAAATAGAAAAAGATAAAGAAAGAGAAGAATTAGAAAGATTGCTAGAAGAGGAAAGACTTTTAGAAGAAGAAAGAGAAAAAGAAGAACGTGAAAAAGAAGAGGAAAAAGAAAAGGAAGAGGAAAAAGAAAAGGAAGAAAACGATATTAATAATAATTCTGATCATCAAGATGAAGATGAATTAGATATTAATACCAATATAGAAAGGGAAGAAGATATTAAAAACGAAAGAATTAATGAGGCTAATGAGACTAAGGATCAAGAAGAAGAATATGAAAATTATTGTCATAGAAATATAATAAAGGAAATTATAGATCAACATAATAATTATGATAGTCAAGATTCTTATGATAATGAAATTAAAAATAGTAGAGAAGAAAATAATAGATACAATGAAAATAATAATGATAATGGATGGAATATAGAAACTTTTAGAAGAGACAATAACGATTTTAACAATCATTCAAATGATTCGGTTATTGTTAGCTTAGAATTTAGTTGGAGTTTTGATGGAATACTTACTATAACATGCGACGGAGAAACAAGAACAGAAATTTTTACTAAAAGTGGTGTTGAAAATTCTTATACAGAAGCCGAACAAATGGTATTAAATGCAAAATCTCAATTTATTCAAATGGCAAATCAAATTGCAGAAAATGGAGATTATTGTTTAACAGTTGTGGTTCCGGAAACAAATCAAGCATTATTATTTGAACAGGGCAGCAAAAGCTTTAATCAACAAGAAAATATTAATACAGATAATAATACTCAACAGCATTCATTTGTTGAATCACTTTCTAATGGACAATCAAACAGTAATTCAGGACCGTCTCTAAGCATTAGTGGTGATTCCGGTAGTGGTTCATCAGGAGGTTCTGCTGGTGGCGGATCTAGCGGAGGATCTTCCGGTGGAGGAGGAGGTGGGGGCGGAGGTGGCGGAAGTTAAATATACTTCCATATTTAAAAAAAATTTAAATTATATAGCTATATAAAAATATATGGCAATTATGGAAAGAAAAATAAATAAAAATATTTTTGAAAGAAAAAATAATTTTTTAGAAATAAAAAGTATAAATAAATTTGGAAAGTTTTGCGGTTATGCAAGTGTTTTTAATATAGTAGATAGTTATAATGATATAATATTACCCACAGCATTTAAAAATACAATAAAGTCAAAAAATATAAATAGTGATATAAAAATGCTTTGGCAACATGATCAAAGTAAACCAATAGGATATTTTGAAGTTATAAAAGAAGATTCTATTGGTCTTTATGTTGAAGGACAAATATTACTTGATATACAACAAGGAAGAGAAGCTTATAATTTAATTAAGAATAAATCTGTTAATGGACTAAGTATAGGATATACAGTTAAGGACTTTGAATATGATACAAAAAATAACACTAGAATAATAAAGGAAATAGAACTTTTTGAAATAAGCATTGTAACGTTTCCAGCAAATCAATATTCAAATATTACATATTGTAAAAGTAAATCACTTGAGCAAATTATTTGTCAAAAATTAGATAATTTAAAAAATTTTCTTGAAATAAACGCTTCAAAATAGAATAAAGTGAACTATATCACTTTATTCCTAACTATTATATCATTAACATACCACCATTTACATGAATTGTTTGTCCTGTAATATAACCGGCTTCATCGCTTGATAAAAATAAAGCAGTATTTGCTATATCATCAGGGGTTCCAAATTTTCCCTCTGGTATTCTTGCTAACATTGCAGCCTTTTGTTCGTCTGTTAAGACATCTGTCATAGGAGTCTTAATAAATCCAGGTGCAATACAATTAATTGTAATTCCTCTTGAAGCATATTCTAAAGCTATAGACTTTGTCATTCCTATCATACCAGCCTTTGAGGCACAATAGTTTGCCTGTCCAGGATTTCCCATAATCGCAACTATAGAAGTCATATTAATAATTCTTCCATATTTTCTTCTCATCATCTTTCTAGCCATATCTCTATTTAATATAAATGTAGATGTTAAATTAACATCAATTACATCCTTAAAATCTTCTGTTTTCATTTTCATGCTAAGAGTATCTTTTGTTATACCAGCATTACATATTAAAATATCTATTCCATTCATTTCTTCATCTGCTTTTGCTATAAAATCTTCAATACTGTTTAAGTCCCCTAAATCAACCTTAAAGATATAACTCGTTTCTTTTAATTGAGACGATAATTCTTTTAATTTATCTTCATTTCTAGCCGATAATCCAACCGTTGCTCCTGCTTCAGAAAATTTTTTTGCAATTGCATTTCCTATACCGCCAGAAGCTCCTGTTAATAATACTTTTTTACCTTTTAGATTAAACATTCTATTTATTGTTTTTAAACTTATTAAAAAAGTAGCAATATTCTTAAAAAAGTCAATTAATTTTATTATAGTAAATATATTTAAAAAATACTTGAAAAAAAATTATTTTATTTTATAATACAATTAAGATTGTCTATTTATGGGAGAGGCAATGTGGAATAATTCAAATATCCGTCATTCCAATATGAAACGTGTAAAAAGTTATCAAAATTTCAAAACGAACAATTATGTTCAATTAAAGCCAGACGCATACTCATTGGTATGCAGCAAAAACAAATCTTATAAAAACAAGCCCCAGTATCAACAAAATACCGGGGCTTTTTCAAAAACTAACGGAAAAAATATCAAACAAAATACACCAAATAATAGCATTACAATGGAGGATAATAAATCTATATATTTAGATCAAGAAAATTTTACCGAGGCATCAAAACAAAAGATTAGAACATCCTATGACAGTATTTTTAATAAAGATAGCATGACAAATAAAGCAACAAATAAAAAAATTAATTTTGATAATTTAGTTAAAGATATTAAAGAAGAATCTATAAAAAATAATAAAATAGAGGCATATAAAATTAATTTTAGTGATTCAGTTTTTTTTGCAAAAGAAAGCAATGCTGCAAGAAGCGAAATATATAAACAAGCAGCTATAGAAGCCTACAATCCTAAATATGATATATCAAATAAAGAAGTTCACCATACAACTTTAGATAGATCTTTATACGATGCTAAATTTTTAATGTTTTTAACACCAAAAACCCATAAAGACTTACATCAAATATTGGATTTAGAAAATAAAATTGAAATTTTAGAATACTTTAAAAAAACAAATTTTGAGCATGAATATATTGAAGTTGACGGCGTAGGAACTACATACAAACATACATTTTATCATTTTCTTAAAAATGATAAATCATTACAAGAAAAAAAAGAACTTGTTGATATAGCAATTAATAACTGTATTATTTCTATGAATAATTTATTTACCAAAGAACTCTTTGAAGAAATTAAAAATTCATCAGACAATAATAGGGTATATCAAAAATATTTAAAAGCATTAGAAAAAGATAAAAAAATGAAAAAAATAAAAGAAAAATTTGATAATATATTCACTAATATTTCAAATAAATTTAGAAATATTAATTGTTTTAATCATGTAAACTCTTTGACAAAAAACAATAATGAACCATCATATGAAATATTAATATAATAAAAAACCTTTAAAAAAATTAATATAATTAAAAATTTTCTTGATTTTATAATAACTTCAACTATAAGTAGTATTAATTTCAATAACTATATCTATTATGGCTAATATAAAAAAATCTTCAAATGCAAATGCAGAAAAATTAGGAGTAATGGGGCTGGCGGCAATTGTTGTTAGTTCTATGATAGGCGGAGGTATATTTAGTTTACCACAAAATATGGCAGCAAGTGCATCAGTTGGTGCTGTATTAGTGGCTTGGTTAATAACCGGTTTTGGAATGTTTTTTATAGCTAATACTTTTAGAATATTAGCAGTTGCAAAACCAGATCTTACATCTGGTATTTATATGTATGCAAGAGACGGTTTTGGACCATATGTTGGGTTTTCAATAGGCTGGGGCTATTGGTTATGTCAAATATTTGGAAATGTTGGATATGCAGTAATTACAATGGATGCTTTAAATTATTTCTTTCCAGGTTATTTTGCTGGCGGCAATAATATAGCATCAATTATCGGCGGTTCAATATTAATATGGTGCTTTAATTTTATTGTATTAAGAGGTGTTAAACAGGCAGCTTTTTTAAACACAATTGGAACAATTGCAAAACTCGTTCCATTGGCACTATTTATAATAGTATTGGTATTCGTTTTTAAAATGGATAAGTTTGACTTAGATTTCTGGGGAGATCAAATAATAAATGGCAAAACTTTAGGTTCTTTTGGCGGACAACTTAAATCAACAATGTTGGTTACATTATGGGCTTTTATTGGTATTGAAGGTGCAGTTGTTTTATCTGGTAAAGCAAAAAGTCAAGAAACTGTTGGAAGAGCAACATTTTTAGGATTTATTGGGTGTTTATCCATTTATATTCTTTTATCTGTTTTACCATACGGCTTTTTAACTCAGGCAGAATTATCAAAAATTTCAAATCCATCAACAGCTGGAGTTTTAGAAAAAGTTATTGGCAAACCAGGTGCATGGATTATGAATATAGGACTTTTAATTGCCGTTCTTTCTAGCTGGTTGTCATGGACTCTAATTGCAGCAGAAATGCCTTTTGCAATGGCACAAAATGGAAATTTTCCAAATGCATTTAAAAAGGAAAATCCTGCAGGTTCTCCTTCTGTTTCACTTTGGGTAACTTCAATAGTTATGCAGCTGGCAATGTTTATGGTTTATTTTTCAAATAACGCATGGAATACAATGCTTAGTGTGACGGGAGTTATGGTTCTTCCTGCATATTTTATGTCAACAGCTTATTTATGGAAAATAGTTGAAGACGGGCAATATCCGAAAGATATGACTATTGGAAGAGCTGGTGCTTTAATTACAAGTATATTTGGATGTATTTATGGTTTATGGTTAATCTACGCAGCAGGCTTAACCTATTTGTTAATGGCAATTGTATTCTTTACTCTCGGTATTCCTGTATATATTTGGACTCAAAAACAAAACAATCCAGGAAAACCTGCTTCAAATGATTATGAAAAAGCAATAATGGCAATTTTAATTCTATTGTCAATATTTGCAATATATGCTTTTGCTAGAGGTATAATTAAACTATAGTATTTGTTTTATTAAAAAAATTAAACGCCCCTTAAAGGGCGTTTTTTTATTACTATAATTATTACTGTCAAATATGTTTATAAAGCTGTTAATAACTATGTTAATAAAATTGTTAATAACTTTTTATTAACAAGTATTTAAAGTTATTAACAGCTTTATAAACAATATTACTAATCAAAAAAATACTAATTTTTTTATTAACAGTTTGTTAATAAAAAAATTAGTATTTTATATATCAATATTTTATTTAATATTTTAACTGTTAATAAAATTGTTAATAACTTTTTATTAACAATTTAACAATATTAATAATAACTATAATTAAAAAAATAATAACATTTGTTATTATTTTATAAAAAAGATGTTATAAAAAAAGACGATTTAAAATCGTCTAAAAGTTTAATGTTTATTATCCGGTAAAGGTGGATACGGTGGATATTGATTTGGCCTTTCCATTACTCTTCCAACATCCTTAGAATTTACATTAGGATTGTTCTTTTGTTCCGATAATTGTTTTACAAAATTTACTTTTTTGCTATTTTGAAATAAATTTAAATTTTTACTATTTTGATGATTATTTGATTCAATTGAACCTAAAGATATATCTTTTAAACAACTAATCTTTTTTATTTCTTTATTCTGTTTAGATGTAGAATTAGGTATTATAATATCTAATACTTTTTTATTTTGTGGAATAGATATTTTAAAATCTTTTTGAGTATTTTTAATTTTTGTGTTTTGAACTTTTTTATTGTTTAAAATTATTTTTTTATTACTCTTGCTAATTTTTTTAACAAATTTTTTTAAATTTTTGCCAATATCAAGAAGTTCTATTATTGGCATGCTTAAAATTCCTTTAATGATTGGTTTTTTTGTTTTTTCTTCTTTTTCTTTCTTTTTATTTATACTATTTATAGAAAGCTTTTTTAAAGATATAGCATAATCACCTGAAACATTTAAACCACGAAGTTCTTGTTTTTTTCTTTCCGGCGATTGATTAGAAAATAAAATACTTAATACCGCTTGCATTTCAAGCAACTGTTTTCTGTTTTCTTCTATCTCTTGCTCTCTCATTTTTTCAAGAGTTTTATCAATAATTTTTTTTGCCTTAATTCTTTCTTTTTCCGGAAGTCTGTTTATATTATATTTTTCGTAAAAATGATTATTATAATAACTATTAAAACGTGCTGACATATAAACATTATTATTTTATTTCTTTATGACAAAATTATAATATTTATACAATAAAATTGCAAGAAAAAAAAGTGCTTTATATTCTAATATAAAGCACATAAAAATATTAATTTATATTATATTAAAAAGGAATAGAATCATCAATTTTTTCATCTATAAATTCTCCAGCATCCATTGGTTCCTCATCTGTTGGGAAATCAGAAATTGGTTCTGAATCCATTGGAGAAGAAGATGAATATCCAGAGTTTGATGATTTACTATCTAATATTTGCAATGTAGCATTAAAACCTTGTAAAACTACTTCTGTTGCATACTTTTCTATACCATCATTTCCAACCCATTTTCTAGTCTGCAAGGAACCTTCTAAATATAATTTTGTTCCTTTTTTAACATACATTTTTACTATATTTGCTAATCCAGGACTATATACAACTATTCTATGCCATTCAGTTTTTTCTTTTCTTTCATGAGTTGTTTTATCCTTCCATACATCAGTTGTAGCTAAACTAAATGTAGCAATGTCATTCCCGTTTGTCATAGTTCTGATTTCAGGGTCTCTTCCAACATTACCTACTAAAATTACTTTATTAATCGCCATTTTCTTTTTTAAATTAATTATATATACAACTTTTAAAGTTTAAAAAATAAAAATCAAGATAATTATAAAAATAATAAGTTAAAAATTAAAAAAAGAAAAATAATTTATTTATTGTAAATTAATAACTTTAATTATAATCTAAAACAAGTATTCATAATTCAAATAGTTATGATTGAATTTAAAAAACAAAAAAAACCTTTAAATGGAGAAATTATTGTTCAAGGTGATAAAGAAATTTCCATTTTTTCTATTATTTTATCAAGTCTTGCTAATGGAAAAAGTAAGATTTACGGTCTTTTAGAATCAGATCAGGTTTTAAATTTAATTAATATTATAAAACAACTTGGTATAAATATATATAAAGAAGATAGCTATTGGATTATTGAAGGAAATGGTATTAATGGTTTAAAAGAACCAATAAATACCATAGATGTTAAAGATTCTATAGATATATTATATTTAATGATTGGTCTTTTATCATCTTATGAATTTAAATTATTTTTAAAAGGAGATGATTGTTTAGCAAATTATGATTTAACAGATATTATAAATATATTTAAATCTTTAGGTGTAATTTTTAATTGTAGAAATGACATTAACCTACCATTTTTAATGATTGGGAGTAATAAACAGCAATTAAAATATGAAATTGAAGATTATAATTCTCTATTAAAAAATGTTTTGATCCTTTTTTGTTTAAATATTGACAAAAATAATATAATAAGAGAAAAAGAAAAATCCAAGAATCATTTAGAAATTTTGATGAAATATTTTGGTATTATTTTTGAAGAACATGATATAGGAAATAAAGAGAATTTAGCAACAAAAGTTGGTTCGGAAATTTTAATTAAAGGGTGTCAAAATTTTGAAGGTAAAGATGTAAGTATTCCATCAGATATTTCATTTTCATCATTTATCGCAATTTTAGCTATATTAATTTCTTCATCTGATATAATTTTAAAAAATGTTTTAATGAATAGACACAGAGATGCTTTTTATAGAACATTGATTGATATGGGAGCAAATATTACATTTATTAATCAAAAAATTGTATGTGGTGAAAAAGTTGCAGATATTAATGTAAAATTTGGAAAATTAAAAGATACAGTAATCCCAGCAAGCAGATTACGTAAAATGATATATGAATTTCCAATGTTAATTTTAATTTCGGTTTTTTCAAAGAAAAATATAGAAATTCAAGGAATAGATATAATAAAAAATAATAATAAGAATGATTATGAGCTTATATTAAATACATTAAAAGAGTTAAATATAAGTTGTGAAGAATATAATAACTCTTTAAAAATAAATGGCAAATCAATTGATTTAAGTAAAGAAATTAAAATTGATAATAAAATAAAAAATCAAAACACATTATTGTCCTTAGGGTTATTTGGATTATTTTTAAGTAAAAGTGTAAAAATTGATAAAAGTATTGAAGATTATTTTCCTAATTTATTGCAATTTTTACAAAGTATTAATATTAACGTAAAATAGTTTATGACTGAAAATGTTATTCTTGTTGATATAAATGATAATAAAATTGGGTTAATGGAAAAAATTGAAGCCCATAAAAAAGGGTTGCTTCATAGAGCATTTTCTGGTTTTATTTTTAATAATAATCATGAACTATTATTACAGAGAAGAGATTTTAAAAAATATCATAATGGTGGATTATGGTCAAATACTGTTTGCAGCCATCCACGAGAAAATGAAAGCACAAAAGATGCTGTTGAAAGAAGAATTTTTGAAGAGTTGGGGTTTCATGCAAGTTTTGAAGAAATTGGGTCGTTTGTATATAAAATTTCTTTTTCAAACGGTTTAACAGAATATGAATATGACCACATTTTTGTTTCACAATTTAAAGATCAAAAAATAATACCGAATAGAGAAGAAGTATGCGATTATAAATGGATCAACAGAGAAGAATTGATAAAAGAAATTAACCAAAATGCAGATAATTTTACATTTTGGTTAAAAAAGATATTAGAGTTAGACCTATTTAACAATTATTTTTAGTTTAATTTTTTTAAATCTTCAACTAAGAAATATTCTGAAATTTCCATCAAACCATATATAACCATATAAGTTCCAATAATTATAGCTATAGTTAATACGCCAGCTGATGGGTTTATTAATATTATTGCAGAGAATATTAAACCTAAAATACCGGATATTAATGGATAAATCCAGAAAGAAATATTCATTTGTTTAAATCTAATAGATGTAATAATTTGAATAATACTGCTAAATAATATCCATAATCCTAAAATAATAGCTAAAGTAGTCGCAACAAAGGCACCGTGGCTTACTAATATAATTCCAATTATTAAATTAATAGCACCATAGGTTATATATTTTATATCTCTAACTCTAAAAAATTCAATTATATAAGCACCACCAACTAAAATAAATAAAATTCCTAAATACAAAGAAACAAGAATTAATGTATCAAGTGGATGAAACCAAATATAAAATCCTGTTAATGTTATTAATGCTCCGATTATTAAATCTAAGATATTGCTTTTTTTCAACATAATAAACTCCTTTATAATTATAAGTTGTGATTTTACAATATATTTTTATTTTTAATATGTAAAGAAATATTTTAACAAAATATAACTTATAACTTTTATTCAAGTTTTGTAAATTGAAATTTTATTTGCATTTTTAAAAATACTAATTACACTAAATAACGAATTAATTATATTAATAACATTTTTTATGTCAAAAGAAGATTTAATTGTAATGAATGGTAGAGTTGTTGAAGTTTTACCTAATACTATTTTTAAGGTAGAACTGGAGGAAATGAATAAATCAATAATTATTGCACACGCATCGGGAAAAATAAGAAAAAATAAAATTAAAATTCTAAAGGGTGATAGAGTTGAGGTTGAAATGACGCCTTACGACCTAACAAAAGGTAGAATTACTTTAAGATACAAATAATTAAAAACAATATTTAATGGTTTATAGGTTTATGAAAAAGTCTTTTATAGGAGGTTAAATGACAGCCAAGTTTGTATTAGGTTCTGGTTCTCCAAGCAGATTGCAGCTGCTAAAACAGATTAATTTTCAACCGGACATTATTTTTCCAGCAGATATTGATGAAACGCCATTAAAAAAAGAAAAACCTATTGACTATGTAAAAAGAATGGCAGAAACAAAAGCGGAGACAGTAAATCAAAAATATTTCGGAAATGTAATATTGTCTGCAGATACAATAGTTAACTATCAATCAAGAATAATTCAAAAACCTAAAAACAATGAGGAAATTGCAGAGCTTTTAAATTTCTATTCTAGTAAAAATATAAAGCTTATAACAGCTATATATATGATTACGGCCGATGCAAAACGTGCTAAAAAAACTGTAGAAACAACTATAAAATTTAAACATTTGAGCAAGCTTGATATAGATGAATATATAAAAGGTGCTTATGGACTAAATAAAGCTGGCGGCATTATGATAGAGTCAATAATGGATGCTTTTGTTATCAGAATTATTGGCAGCTATTCAAATATAATGGGGTTGCCATTATATGAAACTAGAAATATGCTAATTTCTGCAGGAATTAAACCTATTAATAATTATCAAGAATAATATGTTCAATTTTAATACTAACGAATGGACTTCTCTTATATACTATATAATATTGCTTGTTATGTTGCTTTCAAGCTTTTTTGTTAGAACAACTACTGATCGTGGAAATAAACTTAAACAATTGGCAATATGGCTTATAATTATTTTTTTAGGAGTATTACTATATAATAATAAGCACATGTTTAAAAATTTTATACCATATGTTGCAACGGAAACTGGTGAAAATCAATTGGAAATTAGAAAAACCAACGACAAACATTTTTATATAACATTAAATATTAGTGGAACAAATATATTGTTTTTAATTGATACTGGTGCCACAACTACAACCTTGACTCTTAAAGATGCAGAAAGATTAGGTATTGATACTTCTAATTTAAAATATAATCAAATAGTAAGTACAGCAAATGGTATGACCTATAATGCAAGCGTTGAAATACATGATATAAAAATTGGAAATAAAATTATTGATTCTCTGTGGGTTATGGTAAGCCGCGATTTAGACGGAAATTCATTGTTAGGTATGAATTTTTTGAATAAATTGAACGGATATGATATTAGAAATGATAGAATGACATTATACTATTAATTGGAGACGAAATTGAATAGTTTAAATAATTTTAAAATACGAACATTTGGAAGAATAAGAAGCCGTGGTTTTAGTGAAACTAAAATAGACAAGCTAAATAATGTTTTGCCTAAGTATTCCGTAAAAATAAATGAAAATGGAACTGTAGAAAATTTTCCATCAAAATGCAATAAATTATTTTTTGAGATAGGCTTCGGATATGGCGAGCATACAGCACATCAAGCACTCTTAAATAAAGATGTTGAAATTGTTGCATGTGAAACATATATAAATGGTGTATTGTCTTTACTTGATAAAATTGAAACTAATAATATAGAGAATATTAGAATTTTTAATGGAGACGCAAGATTGCTTTTAGAAAAAATGCCGAATAATTCTATTGATAAAGTATTTATTTTGTTTCCAGATCCTTGGCCTAAAAAAAGACAAAATAAAAAAAGAATTATAAATGATGAATTTTTAAATTTATTAAAACAAAAATTAAAGGACAACGGAACATTATTTTTTGCAAGCGATATACTTGACTATGTTGAATGGACTTTAAATTTTGCCAATGGTAAATTTAAAAAAATGTTTGATAATCTAGAAGAGTGTAAAAGAGAACCGGAATGGTGGATAAAA
>CALXSB010000112.1 GCA_944391005.1 uncultured Rickettsiales bacterium
TTGAAAAACAACAAAGTAATACACATGAGGAACTTCACAAGGGAAGTATGAGAGATAAAGTCATTTCTAGAGAACCAGAAGTCAAAACACAAGAAGTAAAACAACCTGAAGTTAAACAACAATTAGAAGAATTATTAGAAAATGCCAACGAATTATCAAAAGAGATTAGAGATGGTTTAAAACAATCTGAACAGATGAAAAAACAAGTAGATAATGTAGAAGAATCTCAAGAAAAAATAGAAGAATTGGATTTGGTAAATATTGAAATAGAGGGTTTAACTGAAAAAAAGGGACCGCTTTCTGAAGATGAATTAGAACGATTAAAAGACTTGAAGGAGAGGGCTAAAGAAATTGAAAAGCAATTGGAAAATCTTAAGACCGACGAAGAAAGGAAAGAAGATCAAAAATGGAATAAAGAATTAGGTATTACTGAAGAAAACTCTGACCAACTTAGTAATTTAAGAGGCATTAAAACAAGTTCTGAAGAAAGATCAGCAGCAAACCAAGTTCGTAGTGCTTTACAACAAACTAACCAACGAGGGATGACAATGGGCAATTAGTAACTTTTATATATGTATTATAATTAATGGTTTTTATTAATTATAATACATATTTTAGTATATATTTGTATTGTAAGTTTTTTAAATCTAGATAAATTTAAGATATTTTTTAATAAATGATTCAGCTGATAAAGATTTAGAAAATGAAATTAAACAAGGAGGAAATCAAAACACAGCAGAAAATTCAGAAGTTGATATTGACGCCTTTATTAGTAATTATGAAAATGAAGAAAAACAGAAAAAAGCAGAAGAAAGAAAACAAATAAATCAGCTAAAAAATACCGTAAAAGATAAACTAAAAGGATTTGGAACAATGAAGTCTGCTGAAAATAACACTCCTACATCTATTATTAATTCAAGTGGGAAGAAAAAAGAAAAAGGATATAGTAGGGAGTAATATAAATTTTACTAATAGCAATATTTATTGCTATTAGTAAAAACAGTATATTAATATTTAAATTTTGATTTATATTTAATATTTAAAAACATCAAAAACTTTTGTTTAATATAGTATTTTCAACAAAAGTTGTTGACAAAGCAATTTGTATTATTTTATAATAATACTATATTAAACAACCTCTTACAATTATGACTGATAATACTAATAATAATCTAACACTTGATGAAAAGGTGGAAGTTATTAATAATTTCTATTCTTTAGTGCAAAGTAATTTAAAAGAACATCCTGAACTTAGTTCTGGCATGAGTGAAAAAGATCGTAATTATATTGAATTTTTTTCACTTTCACAATCAAGAAATTATATTAAAAATTTGTTGTTATCAGATGAAATTTTTAAAGAAAAATTTAGTGATCATGAAATAGAGACTTTAAGAATTTCTATTGAAGCATATAATATTTGTGATGACAAAGATTTAAAACAAGATCACTTGAATATTATTACTAATATAGGAAAGCGAGAAATAACTCGTTATTTAGATAGTAAAGATCTCAAAAAGAAATTTCAAAATCAATATACATCATCAAATAAAGTATATATAAATCAAGATGAAGGACGAGGAAGAAATAAATAATTAAATTTTATAAAGCTTTCCTGTATGTATTATAATTAATAACTTTTATTAATTATAATACATATTTTAATATCATCAGCCGTGCTGCATGCTTTTTAAATCAAGATGAAATTTTAAATATTTATTTTGTTATAAAGTTATTGTTTTGTATATTTACTATTGATTTTATTATAGTTTATTTTAAAATAATAGTTAATGTAAAATTATGATGTAAAATGAGTTTTTCGGATAGATTAAATGATTTAGTTAAAAAATATGACGATTTAGGCGGTAAATTGCAACAACCTGATTTGAGCGGTGATGAGATTGTTAAGTATTCAAAAGAGCATTCAAACCTAGAACCAATTGTTGAAAAAATAAAAGAATTTCAAAATGCTGAACAATCTTTAATTGATTGCGAAGACATGCTTAAGGAAGAAAATGATACTGATACAAAAAAAATGATTGAGGATGAAATTGGTGAACTTAGAAAAAATATTCCTCTATTGAAAAGAGAAGTTGAAATTTTACTTTTGCCTAAGGATGAGGCTGATGAGAAAAACGCTATTCTTGAAATCAGGGCTGGAACGGGTGGTGAAGAGGCATCCTTATTTGGCGGCGTTTTATTTAAGATGTATCAAAGATATGCCGAAAGAAACGGATGGAAGTTTGAGGTAATGGATATAAACGAAAGCGATTTAGGAGGTGTAAAAGAGGCCACAATTTCTATAAAGGGGCAAAATGTTTTCAAAAGACTGAAATTTGAATCAGGTGCCCACAGGGTTCAAAGAGTGCCTGAAACAGAACAAAAGGGTAGGGTCCATACATCTGCTGCCACCGTTGCAGTATTACCTGAGGCTGAAGACGTTGACATAAAGATTGAAGACAAGGATTTAAGAATTGACATCTGTAGAGCCAGCGGTCCAGGCGGACAGGGTGTAAACACCACCGACAGTGCTGTTAGAATTACCCATTTACCTACAGGTATAGTTGTTCAACAGCAGGACGAAAGATCTCAGCACAAAAACATGGACAAAGCCATGAAAATACTTCGTTCCAAGCTATATGAATTGGAAAGAAGCAAAAAAGACGCTGAAAGGGCAAGCAATAGAAAAGAACAAATAGGTAGCGGCGATAGATCCGAAAAAATTAGAACCTACAACTACCCGCAGGGAAGAGTTACGGATCATAGAATTAATTTAACCCTATATAAATTGGACGAAATTACAAATGAAGGAAATTTAGACGAGATTATTGATGCCTTAATCAGTGATGAAGAAGCTAGAAAGCTTGCTGAAAACAATAATGAATAAAATAATTTAGAGTAATAAGCGGATTATTTTTTGTCTAGCTTATTATTCTTTTCCGATATTTCATAATCATAATGTAAACTTAAGTTAAAAGCTGTATTTTCTGAAGGTGCATTTTATATGGAATAATTTTTATTTTTAGATTGCATAAATAAAATATTTGCACTTCTTCCCATTTTCAATAGCATACTCATAATCCGTATAGCCAGTTGTATTGCTAGATTCTCCAGAAGGTTTTTTTCCATAACAACTGCCTCTAAATCTTCCATTCCAATGCTCTCCATCATCTAGTTTTACATCAACCTGTTTAAGTATTTTAGGGCTTATGCCGTTTGTAGCAGAAGAACCGAGAATCTGATAAACCAATGATTCCTTTATACTTCCAAATTTTGATATTCCAATATGATACAATGTATTACTTTCCGGAGTTGCCTGAAATTGATGATAAGTTCCAGTATAATAAAATTGTATCAAAGATGATTCAACAGCTTTAGAATTAGGTGTTCCCTTAGTAATATACGTTTTAGTTGATGTTAGAGTATTTCCAAGAGGTTTAAAATCTATAATACCTTCTGCATATAATTCTAAAAATGGTGCAGAATTATAATCAGGTATAGCACTACTTCCTGCTGTCTTTCTAAATTCTGCCAATACGTCTGATGGAAAATCTGTTGATTTATATGCATAATATTCTTGATTATTTAAATAAGAAGCATTTTGGTAATTACTATATTGTCCAAACGTTCCATAATTCTTTACATCTCCAGGATATCTGCCTTTTGCAGCTTTAAATGTCCATACAGCTCTTTCATAATCTCTCATTTCGTTTATTATTGCTCTAGCTCTAGCACTCTCTATAAGAGATTGTCCTCCTGTAATACCTGCTACTAATAGTCCTATTATAATTAATACTATGGATAACTCTATTAAAGAGAAAGCTGATAGTTTATTGTTAGTGTTATTATTACTTCTTATATTATTGTTATTTATATTATTGTTATTATTATTGTTATTATTAATGTTATTATTATTTATATTATTGCCTATAGTATTTATATTTTTATTTATATTTTTATTTACATTATCATTTATACCATTATCATTTATACAATTCTTTATAGATATTTTATTTTTAATACTAAAATACTGTATGCAATTATTACTCTTTAACCCTTGCATTTACTACATTTGTTAATTATTTATATTAATTTACTATATACATTTTAAAAATGTAAAAAACAAGGAATATATGAGAAATTTATATATGATTTATTATATATTATTTTTTATATATTACTTTTTATATATTACTTTTTATATATTACTTTTTTATATATTACTTATATATAATTTATACATATAAACTTTATATATAAATAATATATAATTCTATAATAAATTTTATATAATCATATTGCTATAGAACCCCCCTTACCCCCCTTCACAGGGGGGTCTGGGAGTGGGTTTTCACAGTGGGGAAGTTAGTGGTGCCATTCACATAGGGGTGGAGATAGAGTAGTCCCTTCACAGATGGGTGGAAATGGAGTAGCCCCTTCACAGTGTGGTCTGAGAGACGTGGACCACTTCACAGAGGGGTGAGTGTGAG
>CALXSB010000113.1 GCA_944391005.1 uncultured Rickettsiales bacterium
AAATAAAAAATACTTTAATCTATTGAAAAAATATAAAAAAAAAAAAATTTAATTTTTTTTGATTTATTTTATTTAAAATAAAAATTAAAAAAAATTATTATACAACAAAAATATGTATTAAAAATAAAATATATATCATAACACCTGAACAATTTTCTTTTACAGCAGAGAAAAAACTTTTAGATTCTATTTCCACTTCTTCTGTTATTTCTTCTGAAGTTCTTACGTTTAATCGTATGGCTTACAGAGTTTTAAAAGAAACGGGAAATTCGAATTTTTCTAATTTATCGCCTTCGGGTAAGTCAATGATAATTTATAGTATTTTATCTGAGCAGAAAGGTGAACTTAAATTTATAGGAAAAACTACAGAGAACGTTGAACTTATTGGAACTCAAATTACTGAGTTTAAAAAGCATGGTATTACAGTAGAAAATTTGAAAAATACAATTGAAAATACAGATGACAAATATTTAAAAGCTAAGCTAAATGATATGCTAAATGTATATGAAAAATATGAGAGCCAAATTGCTAATCAATATATTGACGAAAACGACAATTTAACACTATTAGCAGAAAGGCTGGAGTTAGTTCACGATTTTGATGATTCGGATATATACATTGACGAGTTTGTAGGTTTTACACATCAAGAATATGAGATATTAAGGAAATTGTTCCATAAAGCTCACGAGGTAAATATAACAGTTTGTGTAGATAAGCTTGATAGCAAAAATGCTCCAGATACAGATGTTTTTTATATGAATAAAATAACATTGGATAGAATTTTTAATATTGCAAAAGAAGAAAGAGTTGCAATAGAAGAGCCTATTGAACTGAATAAAAGATATAGATTTAAAAATGAAGAAATCGACCATTTAGAGGAGAATATATACGCTTTTCCATACAAAAAGTATGAAAATGAGACAGAGAATATTGAACTTTTTTTGGCTAAAAATCAATATTCAGAAATTGAGCACGTTGCTGAAAATATTGTAAAACTTGTAAGAGAAAAAAATTATAGATATAAAGACATTTCGGTAATTACAAAGGACTTAGAAGGGTATGCTAATTTATGCAAGATTATTTTTGCAAAATATGATATACCTGTATTTATTGACGAGAAAAAAACTCTAAGTCAAAATGTTTTGGTAAAATATATTTTGGCATTAATCAATATTTTTGCGAAGAATTGGTCAGGTAGCAGTGTGCTTGAATATTTGAAGACAGGTTTAAATGATGGAATAGATAATGATGATATTTATATTTTAGAAAATTATGTTCTAAGATGGGGGATTAAAAGTTCAAAATGGTATAACGGAGATTGGAACTTTTATAAAGAAAGCGAAGAAGAACAAAATAAAATTTTGCATGTAAGGGAAAAAGCAATCGAACCATTATTACAGTTTAAAAAGATTATATCTGGCAGGAAAACAGTAAGAGAAATAACTACAGCAATTTATGAATTTTTAATTTGCAACCATATAGATATCAATTTTGAGAAAAAAATTGAAAATTTAGAAGAAATAGGCGAAATTGAAAAAGCAAGGGAATATGAAACTAGTTATAAACTTGTAATGAATGTTTTGGATGAAATAGTTCTGGTTTTAGGAGATAAAAATGTAAGTTTTGAAAAATATGCCGAAATTTTAAAAATGGGCTTAGGAAATACCGGATTAGGCAAAATACCTGCAACACAGGACCAAGTAACTGTTGGAGATGTTGATAGGTCAAGGAGTCATAAGGTAAAAGCTGTATTTATAATTGGATTAAATGATGGCATGTTTCCAAGTGTGAATAATACTGAAGGATTTTTCAATGATAAGGATAGAGAAGCCTTAAAAGAAAAGGGAGTGGAACTTGCAAAAGGCACATTAGAAAATTTATATGATGATAATTTTAATATATATAAGGCTTTTTCAACTGCTGAGGAAGAAGTTTATTTGTCATATTCTTCGGCAGACTTTGAGGGAAAATCTTTAAGAGCTTCAATTTTGGTAAATAGAATAAAAAAGATTTTTACTAAGTTGCAAGAAGAAAGTGATGTAACTAAAAAAGATACACAAATTATTACAGAAGAGAACATGTTTGAAGAATTACTAAATAAATTGCGTGAATTTATAGATGGCAAAGAAATTGATGAAATTTGGTTTTCACTTTATAACTATTATGCACATAATGAAAAGTGGAAAAATAGGCTTACAAGTAGTTTAAAAGCATTAAATTATAATATTGAAACAGATAAAGTAGATAGTAGCAATTTAGAGAAATTATATGGTGACACATTGAAAACCAGTGTGTCAAGGTTAGAACAATATAAATCTTGTCCATTTTCATATTATTTAAAATATGGGATAAAATTATCTGAAAGAGAAGAGTTTAAAATTCAAGCATTGGATACAGGAACTTTTATGCACGAAGTAATTGATAGCTTTTTTGATAAAGTGCAAGAAAATGGCTTAGATATTAGAAAGATTTCTGATGATGAAGAAGCGGAATTATTAGATGAGATTATAAATGAAAAATTAGGATTGAAACAAAATTATATTTTCACGGGAATACCAAAATATGTAGTTTTGGCTAATAGGTTAAAAAAAGTAGTAAAAAAATCTATAAAATATATTGTTGAAAGTATAAAATGCAGTGATTTTGATATATTAGGTCATGAGATGGAATTTAAAAACGGAAAAGAATATCCGGCAATACAAATTGAACTTGAAAATGGGAAAAAGCTTGAGATTACTGGAAAGATAGACAGAATTGATATTGCAAAAACACCTGAGGGAAACTATATAAGAATAATTGATTATAAATCATCTGCAAAAGATATGAACTTAAATGAGGTGATTGCAGGTTTGCAATTACAATTGTTAACTTATTTAGATGCAGTGTGCAACATGGAAGATGTAATTCCAGCAGGAATTCTATATTTTAACCTTATTGACCCATCTATTAAAGCTACAAAACATTTTGATGAAGAGAAATTGCAAGATGAAATTCGTAAACAATTTAAAATGAAAGGCTTGATTTTAGCAGATGTTAACGTTGTAAAAATGATGGATAAAAACTTGGAAAACGGCACTTCAGAAGTAGTACAGGCATATATTGATAAAAGTGGAGAATTATCAAATAGGTCAAATACAATAACAAGAGAGCAATTTGAACAATTACAAAAATATACAAATAGGATAATAAAGCAAATTGGAAATGAAATTTTATCAGGAGATATTAGAATTAAGCCATATTATAAAGTAAAACAAGGGCAAACACCTTGTGAATATTGTAAATATAAATCAATTTGCAATTTTAATACTGGAGTATATAAAAAAGAATACAATTATATTGGTAATCAAAATAAAGAAACTATATTTGAAGAAATAGGGAGGGAACTTAGTGAGAGATTTAAGCAATGATATTCTAATCCATAAAAATATAAATGGAACTGAGTTTATACAGTTTAGGAAACTATTGGAATACCCAGAACTAAAGCATTGTTATACACTAAGAAAAAATAATGTAAATGTTCAAATAAAAGATGGAGATAAATCAGAGCTTATAGAAAGTTACAAAAAAGTGGCAGAGGCACTAGATATAGATTATAAAACAATTGTAAAACCTCACCAAACTCATACAGACAGGGTGGAAATAGTAAATAAAAATACAGAAGAGTTTGAAAATGTTGACGGAGTAATTACAAACAAGAAAAACATTATGCTATGCACCACTTCTGCTGACTGTACTTCTTTGTTTTTGTATGATGATAATAAAAAAGTTGTTGCGGATGTGCACTCTGGTTGGAAGGGAACTTTGCAGAAAATTGCAAAAAAGGCAGTTCAAAAAATGTTCTCAGACTTTAATTGTATTCCTACAGACATTGTTTGCTGTATAGGACCTTGTATAAAAAAATGTCATTTTGAAGTAGATAAAGATGTAATGCAAATGTTTAAAGAAGAATTTTAGTACACAGGAAGAATA
>CALXSB010000114.1 GCA_944391005.1 uncultured Rickettsiales bacterium
AATAAAATGTATTTTCTTTTTCATTATATTCCAGTTTAATATTTGTGCTATCATATATTGGAATACCGTTTTTACCTTCTATTCTGGAAATAGTTCTAAATTTTCCCAGAAAATCACACAGAGCACTTTCTAACTTATTAAAATATTTATTGCACTTATCGCATTCTTCATATGACAAATAACTATGATTGCCAATCGCCTCTGGAACTGCATGAGCTATTTTTTTAAATGTTGTTTCTGGTTCTTTCTTATTGCAAAATCTGCATACTCTATTGTTTTTATTACCTATATACATTTTGTCTTCATTTTTACTGCCAAATGTAATCTCTTTAATAATGCAGTAATTATCTTTATACCATTCTATTATATCTTCTTTATACATATTGAATTTATTGTAATTATTATGTTAATAAAAATCTTTTATATATTAATACCATTCTGTTTCAATAAATTTTCCCAAAAATTTACCAGATTTTCAGCTATTGGAGCCAAATATATTTCTTGTCCGTTTATTTCTAAGGACACATGACTAAGTTTTTGTGGAAAATGCAATGGAAATTTTGCTCCACTTTTAATTTTTATATCAGAAAATTTTGATTTATTGCTGTTGTTATGTTTTGTACGATTACAAACCTTTCTAACAAAATAAGTTTGTTGTATTATATCATTGTTCAGTATTTTTGTTTCATCAAAGACAAAACTATTTTTTGGTGCTTTCGCAATATTATTAGCTTCATTTACAATTTTTGCTGGAATATTTGAAGTCTTGTCATTAATAATCCAATCAACTATACAGTTAATAGTTAAAAAACAATTTATCAAACTGTATGTATCAGCTTCTCTATAATGTTTTTCAACATCGTATCTAGCCTTTTTTATTACATCAATATAATCGTTAAAATTTTGAATAGTATTTGTCATTTCTTTCCTTTATAAATTAATATTAATTAAAAATTTTGACTTTGTTTGATGAATTTATCTGAATTTATTATCAAAATATCTTAAAGTCAAATCTGTATTACCATCATATTCTTTACATTTATCTCCTACTTCCCAAGCTCCCATGTTCTTAAATTCCCATCTATCACCATATACCACTGAAAGAGCAAACATAGATCTTGAAAAACATTCCTGTAATCTTTTTTCTCTTGCAGATTCACTATTATAATTTGCTATACAGTAAAATATAATTGCTACTACAATAGAAACGCCTACAAAAAATGTTCCTATTTCAAATTTTCGTTTTTTTAATTCTTCTAAAAATATATTAAACATAATAAATCCACAAACAATCAATCCTATAATAGATAAAATTAAAAACATAACATTCATTTCTCCTTTTTATTATTTTGTAATTTTTTATTTTTCTAAGTGTTAATAAATCTAATATTTTCCTAAAATTGATTTAAAGTCTTTTATCATATCTTTTATGATATCAACAAAGGCTTTTGCTAAAATAAAATATATCATTTTTCTCCTAATTATTTATAAAATTAATTAAATATCTATTTCTGCCACAATATTGGCAATCATATATAAAAATATCAACACTATCATTTTGCAACGATTAAAGTTTATACTCTGGATGATTTTTTATAACCTCATTATATCTTTTTAAATTAAAGTTGCCTTGTATATCAAATATGCCAGCATCAATCATTTTTTGATGCCTTATCTTTTTGTACTCTATATCATCGTAAGTACCAAGCATATCTGCTAATACTTTTGAAAGTAAATGTATGAATATAAAAAATATCATTTTATCTCCTCAAATTAATTAATAAAATTACTAATGTTTCCTATACCCCTTCCTGCCGCTTGGAGCTCTATGTCCCTTTGCGGAGTAGTTGTTTGCCTTGATTTTGTCAGCTTTGGTTTTGTGATGACCTTTTACATAAGTGCCGTTGCTTCTCCTATATCCCTTGACATATTTTGCCTCAACGGGACTAGTGGATAGGCAAAGGGTAAGTAGTGTGAATAATATTAAAAATTTCTTCATTTTTTTGTATAAAGTTTGTAATGGTTCTACGATACAATATCAAAAAAAATTTATCAAGCATTTTTGCTTGTAAAAATCTTGTAATTTGTCGTATAGATTAGCAACCTATCTAGTAATATCAATATCCTTTAACTTTATATATTTGAGAATTATATTCAAACCTTGGGTTGTTCTGTCGGATATAATGTCCTGTGTTAGGTTTAGTTTTGCCTGTATATCTTTTATTTTGTTCCTTTTGAGAAATCTTAGAACTATGATTTTGTGCATTTGGGCGGGCAAACCAACATCTTTTAAAAAGTCCTCTGCAATTTTTATTGGCATGGTTTCTAAATATTCTACTATGTTTCGTCTGTCTTCTTTTGATATTTTAATTCTTCTGCCGATCATGGTTGTTTTTTGTTTGATATATGACTTAATATTATTGCGAATTTTGTTTTTTGCAAGGGGTTTGTGAGGGTGTAAAAATTCCCTTACTTTTTAAAAATACTGTATGTCCTATATTTCTAAAAGATATAATCCGCTATAACTATCCAGTTCTTTTAGGTTAAACTTTTTATTTGTCAATGCCGTTGTATTTACACCTTTGACTGGAACAAATACTCTTTCGTCATCTCTTTGGCAAAATTTATAAACTAAATCTGTCTTTTCTCCATCTCCGCTGTCTATTAGTATTGCTTTTACCAGCATTCCGTTATGGAATATTTCATCTTTTATTCTAAATAGTTCAGTCCAGCAATTATCAAATGGATTTGATGTGTTGCCTTTTATAACCCTATGGTCTATTCCCCAACTTCTCCATCTGTCTCCATAGGCTTTTATTTCCTCCGCTTCGCTACGGCAAACTTCGCCCTGACGACTGGCTTGCGATTGTGAGCAAGCTCCCATCGCACAGGGCTTGTTTTCCACCTCAAGTCTATCATCTTGGACATCGCAAGCTCCAACTAGGAATAATGCTTCTTGTGGTATTACATTGTTGTTTCTGTTTTCTTCTTTAAGTTTTCTTAATTTGTATATTTCAACTCCTGCTATTGTTTCTTCATAGGGAAAACCGAGTGTTAAATTATAAAAGCTTTGCAGTTTTATTGGATCTTTGCCAGCTTCAAGAAAGTCTGATACGCAATCTTCCCAGCTCTTGAATAATGAATATAATGCAGAAAGATGATAACTTCTGTAATGGGGTTTCTTTGCAGCTGCTGTTGGTATCCACTCTCCCTTGACCAGCATTTTTTTCTTATGGTAGTCTTTCATATCGCAGCCGCAATATTTGCATCTATAAACTACTGAACTATAATCTCCGTTTTTGCATTGTTCTGAATTGAATATTAAGCCATAGGGTTTTGCCTTCGGCAAGTTGACAGTTGATAGTTGACAATTGATAGTTTTTTCAGTTTTGTTATTAATGTTATTTCTTTGACTTTCAACTTTCAACTTTTTACTTTCAACTGTGATGATAGCTTTGCTATCATCATAAAGTCCGCCATCATGGCTATAAAATATTAATTCCTGCTTTTCTCCGCAAAAAGGACAGGGGACATAAAATTTTCTTTGGTCTCCTTTCTCCTCAGCTTCGCTACGGCAAACTTCGCTCTGGCGACAAGCTTGCGATTGTGAGCAAGCTCCAATCGCACAGAGCTTGTTTTCATAATATTCTTTTATATGGGAAGTGCAGGAAAGCAATGGAGTTGATATGTATCCAATCTTTCTTGTTCTTGAATAGCTTTCTGTTCTTTTTACCGCCAAATCTATTGGACTGCCTTCTCCCGCCAATGTCTGAGGATAGGCGTCAAGTTCATCAAGGAATAATTTTTTTATTGGCAAACTTCTTAAACTATTTGCATTATGGCAACCGCTTATTCTTAAAAAACCGCCTAAAAAATCTATTAATTCAGCTGTATCTCCTGTTCTTCTGCTGTGCCTGTTGTCTGTTTCAGCTATTATTTTTTCTCGCAGATTTGAATTGTCTATAAGATTGTCAATCTTTATTGTTTTAAAATCTTTTAGCAATTTTAGATCTCCTGATACAAGCATCATGGGGCTTGGGTCATGGGCTATGCTATAACCTATTACATTCTCCTCCGCTTCGCTATGGCAAACTGCGGGCATGAGTTGTCAAAGTCTCAAGCAAGCTTGGACTTTTGTTTTTTTCCTTTCAGTCAGAAATACAACATCCAGCCCTGTTTGACACTGCGCTTCGCTTGTGCAATGCTTGTTTCCAACCACTCATTACATTCGTGGGGAAGACTACACTCGGGCATGAGTTGTCAAAGCCTCAAGCAAGCTTGGACTTTTCCAACATCCAGCCCTTGTTTTCAAATATTGCAGTAGTAAAGCCAAGCTGAACTCCTTTCATTATTGCCACTTCTCTTATTGGACTATTCTTGCTAAAACAATTTGCTATTTCTTTTGCATAGGGGGTATTGTCCTTGCACCTTGTCCTACGGACTGCGGCGGCAAACTGCGGACGACCGACAAACTCGTGATTGCAAGCAAGCTTGCATCCCGTCGTCCTTGTTTTCATAACTGAATGCACCTGTTATATTGCTTACTTTGCTTGTCATGAAACGATTCTTCTCCGCCCATTCGGATACTTCTGGAAGCAGGTCTTTTGGAATAACTGCCCTTATGGTTTTAAATATTTTTTTAATTTGGTCTTTTTGAGTATTATCATATTGAGTGGATTGTATCATGTTTATATTTATATTAAATACTGCCGTAGGCTAATTTTCAATTTTCAATTTTTCATTTTCAATTTCATTTGTTTGTTAAAACAAATGAGTAAATTCTTTTTCTGTTTTATCTATTGTTGATTCAATCTCTTTGTGTAAACTTTTTGTGATTAGGTTTATGATTAATGGTTTTGGTTCTTCTTCGCTTTTTACAATGTCAATAATTTCATCTACTATGTTGATTGGTATTTCTACTATATTTTTTGTTAAATTTCCTATGGTTTTAGTTATTATTCTGTTTAATATTTCTGTGCTTACTAGATCTTTTTTTCTTTGTCTGACTTCCATTTCAAGAAGTTCTGACTTATACTTTTCACTTTGCAGTTTATGCTGTTTTGTTTCATATTCTATGTTTGTGAAGCTTTTGTCTTGATCGCTTGGTTTTTCATCTTGTTTGGCTTCTTCAATTTGTTTGTTTTCTTCAATTTGTTTAATTTGCTCATTAGGGTTGTTGTTTTTATTTTGATGTTCTTGAATGCTATCATTATTTTTTAATATATTATTAATTTTTAATTTTTCATCTTCGCTTCGCTCAGCTGACACTTTGCCGATCAACAAGTTAGTTGTTGCAAGCAAGCTTGCACAACTTCGGCTTCGTGCTTCATTTTTAATTCGCCGTTAGGCGTGTAGTTTTTCTTTCTAATTCTCTCCTTGTGTCTCTGTATTTCAATTCTTTTGTTTTTGATGTATTCTTTCATCTCTTGGGATGATATGTCTATCTTTCCATCAATTCCAACTTTTACTTCTCCCTTTTTGACAAGCCTGCTTACCACTATTGGCAGACAGCCCAGCAGTTCAGCCAGTTCTCTTTTTAGGATTTTTGTTTTTTGGTTTATCATGATTCATATCTTTTATCTCTTTATTTATTTCTTGTGTTTCTATTATCTCTTTCTTATTTCTTTCTTATTTCTTTATTATCTCTTTACTTATCCTTTTAGCTATCTCTTTGTTTTTTTATCTGTTTTATTTTAGTAGCTTTTGTTTATTGATTTATAAAGGTTGGTTATCTATTCTTTAAAAATTACTTTGGGGAGTGTGCGAGGTGGGCGGCCGCCAAACTGAACCCCGAGTGTTTGGAAAGGTGGGCAGTACCTTATAAATACTCAATAATTACTATTGATAAAATTTATCTAATATTTTATTTTTAAAACAAAATATATCATCTAATGCATTAAATATCATAGATAAAGTTGCAATAGTTATTTGGACAATTATAAATAAAACTTTATAATTATCATATAGAATTATACAACAAATGATATATAAAATACATAAAATGATATATAAAATGATATATTTATACCTTTCCTTTAAAAACAATCCATTTTTTGATGTATATGTCCCGTTTTTATATATATTTTTAATTGGATTTAAAAATATTCCTAAAACCGAAGAATAAACAATACCTAAAAATGAATAGGCAACCTTATATACTCTTATAAAATATTCAAACAAATCAACTTTATTTTTTCTATATGCTGTACTAATTACAAATGATATTATATCTAAATTTCCGCAAATTTTAATAATAATAGTCCTTATTATTTTGATAATTTTGCTCACATTTAACATGATATTATGATGTCTTTTCATATATTTAAACTTATTTTATTAATAATTTTTTATATTTTTGAAATCGACAATATTGTCTTAACTCTAAAATTTTTTCATAATATATATCGCTATTCAATATATTGCAATTAATTTTTTTTAAAAATGCTAATATGCTATTTTCGTAGTCAATATTAGTAGGTAAGCATTCAAAAATATAAGATAATATTATTTTAAATTCATTTGTTGAATATTTAACATCTAACATTTTGTAAAAAAATTTGCTAAAAATTTTTAAGAAGTATGACTTGTTTTTAACATCGAATACTTTTTGAATATTTAAAAGCTCTATCTTTTCTGGTGTAAATTTTTGAATCTCATGTGAATCGTAGTAATATATGCAGTTCATTATATCTATATCATTAAAAATTATATACTTGCAATTACTTTGAACCAATAAATTATAATATTCAAAATAATCTTTCCATTTTATAACTTTTTTCTCTGCGAGTATTTTTATAAGAAAAATACTTGAAAAAGAATTTGTTATTTTGAATAAATTAGTTGACAAAAAGCAGTCCTCGGTTACAAAAATAGAACCTTCCTTATTATTTTTAATTACATCGAGCGTAAAATTTGGGACAAATTTTTCATTTTCTTCTTTGTCTATATCGTCAATTTTTAAAACTGTTTTGTCTTTTAAAGCATCTATATATTTATTAATATTTTTTAATAATTTATTTTTAACTTCCTCCTGTTTTTTTCCGTTGTAAATTATTTCATTTTTAATAAAGATTAAACCTTCTTTATTCTCTTCTATATTTTTTCTAATATTATAAATTATTTCTAATGAATCTATTGAAATATTAATATTTTGAAAATATTCTAATACATCATCTAAAACACCGCCCATTAATAAAAATAACAAAGATGTTCCGCATAAATTAATTACTGAATCCTTTTTTAATATAGAGAGGCATTTATTGTATACTTTATTAAAATCATCTAAATTATTGTATACATAATTATCTGTTTCTAGTAATAATTCCATTAAGGATCTAATATTATTTTTAAAAAAATATGAAAAAATTGACAAGCTGGGTATTTGATGATAAAAATTTTTAATCAAATTAAGATATGGCTGATTAAAATCTCTATTTAAATACTTTAATTTATCCATTAGTTCTATCACATTTGAGGCCTCAATTTTTATTCCGTTAAGGACAGCATTTTTTTGCAATTTTTGCCAAAAAATATGATGTAGGTAGCCAAATGGAGTAAAAATTTCTTTAATTTTTCTATGTGTATTTGTAATTATATCCGTTTTATTAATAGGAAATTTTATTGGCATACCAACTTTGTTATCTATACAGATATTATCTTGGTCTTCTATATAAATAACGTCATCCACATCGAAAGATTTTTCTCTGTTCCCAATAAAATATACGGCATTATCCGCTCCTTCTAAAATAAAATATGAATTGTATTCTATATTATCAAGATTAAATTTTATTTCTTTTTGTTTATCTATACCATAAAAAAGATCAAAATAATTACTTATGCTTTTTAAATTTTCTCTATTTTTAAAAAATTCTATAGCACTATCAATAAATTCGCTTATTCTATTAGCATTTAGCAAAACGAATAACCAATATCCATATCTTCCTATAATACTCTTTAACAGTTTATAATTATCATATACTATTTTGTTAAATTTATCTCTATAATTTTCAAAATTAGAAATTAATACATAAATTAAAGAGTTAATTATATAATTATGTTTATTATCATAAATGTTATTTAAATTTTTAATATATTCATCTGTTATTTGACATACTCTCTCAAAATTTTTATTAAGAAAATTACATATCACTATATAAGATAAAACTCGAAACCTCTCATCGCTACTAATTTCAAAATTTTCATTTTCATATTCGAGCATTTCTATGCAATTAGTATAGGCGTTATTTTTGTAAAAAAATTCACACAATTTGTTGCAAAGCGAAATCGTTATTTTTTTATTTGAATTTAAAAAATAATTGGAAAGTTTTTTTGTTAATTCTACATCGTTTTTATCTATTGAATAGGATACTTGATGATATAAAAAAATATTTAGCATGTATTCTTTATTATCCGAATTATATTCGTTCTTAAATTTTTCTATTAAATTAAATTTTAATTCTTTATTTTTTATTGATAAAACAAAGTTTATTATTTCCCTACAATCTAATTCTTTAAGTAAATTATAGGATTCTTCTATGTTGGAATTTTGTAAATTATTTTCTATATCTAAAAATTTACTTAAATTATTTTTATAACAAAAATAATAAAAATCGTCAATATTGGCATTAAAAAGTTGGATAGCAATTAGCTTGGTTAGTTTCTGATTTGGTTTTATTAAATATTCTTTATCGTATAAATATGAATATGCCATATCTAGTTCATCTTTACTAATCGCAATATTTGACAATAAATATGTTAAAATATTTTCTATATTTCTATCAAAATAAAAATTAAATATTAACTCAAGGAATTCTTTTATATCTTTATTAATTTGTATATCAGAGATTTGGATCATTAAAGATATTTTAGTCTGTAATTTAGAGAATTTTAGCCTTAATTTATCAATATCTTTTAACGATTTTTTATCTAAGTTTATGTCGTCTATCTTTTTATCCAATTCCTTTATATTATCTAATATTTTGTCCTCATTTTTTAAATTTAGTATGTCTTGAACTAAATATTCTATTTCCAATATTTTAGATTGTATGTTATTACCTCTTAAATTATTTGCCATTTTCAAATATTCGTCCCTTTTAGTATAATCTTTATTTTCATTAGCAAAAACGGAATATAATCTGTAAACAATTTCTTTTTGCTCGTTATTGCCTATCAAATCATTTTTGTATTC
>CALXSB010000115.1 GCA_944391005.1 uncultured Rickettsiales bacterium
GATCTTTTAAAATATTTGTTATGTAAAATAAAGTTAAATATAGATTACGAAATATGCAAAAAAGAATCGCTTTTTAGTTTAAGCGAGTTTGGAAAAACCAATATGTATATATTTGAAATAAAGCAGAGAATGTTTAATTATCTGCAGTCTCCGCATTTTAACAATATAATTTTGTTTGATTTAAATTATAATAAAAGTGATTGCGATAAAATTAAAGATATGTTTTTAAATCAAACGGAAGAAGATTTTGCTATACTTAATATTGATGATAGAAATGTTAAAGAATTTTATATTAATATAAAAGATGACAGCAATTATAAATCAATGCTTATTCCAATTTCTATTAGCAAGATATTAAAAAATGGCGTCTCATTCATTAACAATGAAATCTATTTGAATATTGATGATAAAAATGATGAAATTTTGACTAATGAATTTAAAAATTTAAGCGGAGAACAAAATAAAACAAATATATTGGCAGTTTTTGCATTACTTTTAAAGTATAATATACAGCCTCAGGAAATAGTGGAAAATCTATATAATTTTATACCATGCAGTGATATATTTGAATTAGTGCTTCACGATGATAATTTTACATTTATTAATGATATAAAAAACAATAATAAATCGCAGTCTTTAATATCTTTTGACAATATTTATTGGATTTTATGCGTTGATGAAATAGATTTTGAGTTTGATGAATTTTTAAAACTTGCAGAATATTTTAAAAACATAAAATATGCCTTTATACTTGGAAAATATAATGAAGAGTTAATAGAGACTTTTAGAAACAATGATGTTAAATATTTTATCATGTATGATATGGAAAATACTTTTAAAAAAATAGAAGAATTTGCTGAAGATGAAAAAAAGGAGGAAAAAATTACTATTCTGCTGTCTTCAATAAACAATATGGAAAATAGTGATTTTTATTCTGATTGCAGTGAAGAATTTGAAAGGTTTGTTAATATTAATGAAGAATAAAATGAATTTTGAAAAATTAAAAGGTAAATTTATAACTTTTGAAGGCGTGGAGGGTGCTGGAAAAAGTACTCAATCAAAACTCTTGGTTGATTATTTAAATAATAATGGAATTAAAGCTGTTTGGACAAGAGAGCCGGGCGGTTGCGAAGGTGCCGAAGAAATCAGACAACTTCTAGTCAATGGTGCAGTCAATAAATGGGACGGCATAACAGAACTTTTATTAATGTATGCCTCAAGACGAGACCATACAGAGAAAAAAATAAAACCGCTTTTAGCAGACGGCTATGTTGTTGTTTCTGATAGGTATCTTGATTCTACAATGGCATACCAAGGCTATGGCTACAACCTTGATTTAAATAAAATAAAAGCAGTTCAAAATGTTGTGCTTGATGATTTTTTGCCAAATTTAACTATTATTCTTGATTTAGATGTTAAAAAAGGACTTGAAAGAACAGATAGAAGAGGCGATAAAAACAGATATGAGGATATGAAAGTTGATTTTCACAACAGAGTTAGAAATGGCTTTATAAATATTGCAAAAGAAAACACAAATAGAGTAAAGCTAATCAATGTTGAAAATAAGTCAATTGAAGAATTGCAAAAAGAAATCAATGAAATTATATTTAATCACTTTTAGTAATTTTTAAGACTTTGTTTGAAGATTTTTGACCGAATACAATTTCAATATTTTTCTTTGGAATTTTGAATGTTTTACTAAAAAGGCTAATAATTGATTTATTAGCCTTTCCGTTTTCTGGTATTTCTCTAGTTTTAACCTTTATTATACCATTTTCTAAATATATTTTATTAACAGAGCTTCCTGCAATAACTTTTATTTCAAGAAGTTCCTTTGAATCTATTATATTTTTTATTTCATCCATAACTATTTGTAGCCTTTAACTATAATTCTTAAAGCATCATTTAGGTTGTCCACAGGAATTATATTTAAAGAATTTTTAACATTATCAGGAACATCAGCTAAATTCTTTTCATTTGCTTTAGGTATAACAACAGTTTTAATATTTCCTCTTAAGGCTGCCAGCAGTTTTTCCTTTAAGCCACCTATTGGCATAACCTGTCCTGTCAATGAAATCTCACCCGTCATAGCAACATCTCTATTTATTTTCATGCCTGTCATGGATGACAACAAGCTTGCTGTTATGGCTACGCCAGCGGAAGGTCCATCCTTAGGTGTTGCACCTTCCGGAACATGAAGGTGAAAATCATATTTGTTAAATTCTTTCGCCTTTATGTTAAATTTATCAGCTATTGAACGAACGTAGCTAAAAGCTGCCTGCGCTGATTCTTTCATAACATCACCTAATTTTCCCGTAGTTATTAGTTTACCATTTCCTGAAAATTTTAAAGATTCAATATTTAGCAGATCACCACCAAAATCAGTATAGGCCAATCCAACTGCAACTCCAACCTTATCTTCTTTAGCAGCTGTATTGTAATCAAATTTTTCAACTCCTAAATAATCTTTTAAATTTTTAACTTTTACGATTATTTTTTTCTTTGTTTTTGAAGTTAAAATATTTTTAACGGCTTTTCTAATTATTTGTGCAAGCTCTCTTTCTAAATTCCTAACACCAGCCTCAAAAGTATATTTTCTAATGATTTCAATTATAGCCTTGTCTTCTATTGATATTTCATTAGCCTTTAATCCATGCTGTTCCAACTCTTTTGGTATTAAATGTTCTTTAGCTATATTTAATTTCTCATCCTCTGTATAGCCGGAAATTTTTATAATTTCCATTCTGTCCCTTAAAGGTATAGGAATCTCTGCTATATTGTTGGCTGTTGTAATAAACATAACATCAGAAAGATCAAACTCAACCTCAAGGAAATGATCCTCAAATTTCTTGTTTTGTTCAGGATCTAAAACCTCAAGCAAAGCACTTGCAGGATCGCCTCTAAAATCAGAACCCATTTTATCAATTTCATCCAACAAAATCAATGGGTTAGATGTTCCAGCTTTTTTTAGTGATGCAATAATCTTTCCGGGCATTGAACCAACATAGGTTTTTCTATGGCCCCTAATTTCAGCTTCATCTCTTACACCGCCTAAGGAAACTTTGACATATTTTCTATTTAAAGCCTCTGCTATGGATCTAGCAAGAGATGTTTTACCAACGCCAGGAGCGCCAACTAAACATATTATTTGTCCACTTAAACTATGTTTTCTTTTATATACAGCAAGGTATTCCAATATTCTTTCCTTGACTTCTTTAAGCCCGTAGTGGTCTCTATTCAAAATTTTTTCAGCTTTTTCTAAATCAGTATCTGTTTTAGTCTTTACACCCCAAGGCAGACTTAAAATTGTTTCTATATAATTCTTTATAACATGATATTCGCTAGAATAGGAAATCATTCCTTCCATTTTTTTAAGTTCTTCCTTACATTTTTCTTTAGCCTCAGGACTAAGTTTTGCCTTGTTTATTTTTTTTCTTAGAATACCAATATCTCCAGTATCATCATTGTCATCATCAAAATCATCACCCAACTCTTTTTTAATTAATTTAATCTTTTCATTAAGATAAACTTTTTTCTGATTTTTTAAAAACTTTCTTTCTACTTCATCGCTTATTTTTTTATCTATTTTAGCAAGAGATATTTCTATATCCAAAAATTCTATAAACTTTTTTAAAGCCTTTTCATCATTGGTTTCCTCAAGTAGTTCCTGTCTTTTTTCCAAAGATAATGGCAGCATTGAAGAAGAATAGAAAATAACCTCATCTACTGTTTTAAAGAAATTAAGAGTTGTAAAAATGTCCTCATTGAATTTGCCTATGGATTCTAAATAGAATTTTAGCTTATTAAAAAATATTTCCTTAAGATTTTTAATACTTTCTTCCTGTCTTTCTGTTAATTTTTTTTCTTCAATTTCAGAAACTCTAGCTAAATAATATTTTTCATCTTCACATACATCAACCAACTTGGCTTTTTTTACACCCTCAACAATAATTCTTTTTTGTCCGCTCTGTATATCAGACTGTTGAATAACTCTGCAAAGAACACCAATTTTATTTAGATTCATCATAGATACGTCATCACTATTAGTATTCTTCTGAGAAACAACAAAAATTAGCTCATTTGTTTTAATAATTTCATCAATCAAATTTAAAGATTTTTTTCTACCTACTAAAATACTTGTCAAAGACTTAGGAAAAACTACTAAATCCTTAACTGGAAGTAAAAAACATACTTTATTATTATCCATTATTTCTCTCAATTTATTATTATAAAAAATGTTCTAATTTAATATATAGTTAAAAAATGAAAAAAATCAATAGCACAAGTTTTGCTTTTAAATAATATCTATCAAATGTTTTAATTTATCAACTTGATCTTTTTTATAACCGCCATTCTCATCAGCATTTTCATCTTCAGAATTTTCAGTTTTTTTCTCCTCATTTTTTTCAGTTTTATCAATTAAATCATCTATAGTCTTAAGTTTTTCATATCTTCTTAAATATTTAGAGTCATCGCTAGACTTTTCTTCTTTCTCATCATTTTCTTTATCTTCATCTTCAGGAGAATATTTTTCCTTTATTTGTCCCAATATTGAATCTGCAAATGGCAATATCATATATGCACCAAATGACAAAGGACGGTAGGTTTCTGATTCCTGCAGCCATTTAGGTCCGCTTTTTGAAGACATTTCTTCACTATTTCCGAATAGTGTTATAATGCTTGCAAAAATTAATGAACATATCAAAAATCCTTTAGTAAATCCGAAAGCAATTCCCAAGGTTATATTTATTGATGTTGGAAATTTAGTATTAATTGCTTTCGCAATACTTGATGTCAATATTGACAAGCCTATTATTGCTATCAAAAATATTAATACGCTGCTAACTATATTTGAAACAACAGGGTTTGATATTTTACGAGATACCAAATCATTAATTAACGGCCTTAGAAGGACAGTCAATACACCACTGCCAACCCAATTAATCAAAGATGCTAATTCTCTTATAAAGCCTCTTACAAGTCCCACAAACGTAAAAAATAGCATTATACTTAGGACTATATAATCAAAAACAGTTAAATCCACAATCTTTTAATATTTAGTCTGTTTCAATTTTATTTTACTTTTTTTAAAATACAACGAAATTATAAACAATAGCATTATTCATTTTTACCAGCCATACTATTTATTATTTTGAACATACGCCCTAAGTTTTACTCTATAAAAAATTTACTGTATTTCTAAAAAAATATATAAAAAGCTTGCAAAATTAAAAGATATATTTATACTTAATAGAGTATTTATTAACTATGGGTTCGTAGCTCAGTTGGTAGAGCAGTTGACTCTTAATCAATTGGTCGCGAGTTCGAGTCTCGCCGGACCCACCAAGCTTTTTTAATAATCAATATTAGGCGGATTTAAAAATCGGTTGTTATTTGTATATTTTAAATAAATTATATACAGTTTATTTACTTCTTTTGTTTAGTTTTGTATTTTAAATTTCAATTTCTTTTTAATTCTCTGTCAAATCTATGCCCTTCTGTGAGGGGTTTTCACCCTATACACACCACGTATGAAAGCACTATCTCGGTCCCCCTGTGAAGGAAACCATCTATCTTTCGCCATCTCAAGGGGCCCCATATCGCCCCCTGTTAAGGTGGCCACTACCTCTCTTATCCTTTGTGAAGGCACCACCAACTTCACCCACTGTGAAACACCCCATTTTCACCCCCCTGTAAAGGGCCCCCAAACTCGTCCCCATGTTAAGGGGACTACTCCATATTCACCCCCCTGTAAAGGGCCACTACCCGACCCCCCCTGTGAAGGGGGGTAAGGGGGGTTCTCTTTCACCCACATGTGAACGTACTATCCTCTACCACCCAGTGAAGGACCACACCGAACATCATCCCCCTGTGAACCCCATCCCAAACCACATGTGAAATACCCCATTTCTACCCTACTGTCAAGGGAATTTCCACCATTCACCCCCTGTCAAGGGGGAAGGGGGTTCCTCTCTCACTTCCCCATGTGAAGATTCCTCATTTTCACCATCCTGTAAAGGTTCCCCAAACTCGTCCCAATGTTAAGGGGACTAGTCAATATTCACCCCCCT
>CALXSB010000116.1 GCA_944391005.1 uncultured Rickettsiales bacterium
TTTATTCAAACTGTATAGTATTTAATAGTCAAGTCCTAAGGGAAACAGTTAATAATAATTTTTATTTTAATTTATTAAATAAATCAAATCTAGATTCAATTTTAGAATTACAAAACATTATTTTTGATGACTTAAATTTAAAGGGTAAATCTAAATTTTTATATAGAAAATCAGAGGAAGATTTTTTAAAATTATTAAACTCTAAAGATTCTTTTGTATTAGGCTATTTTGATAACAATAAGTTAATAGGACAAATCATTATAAAGCATTTAACTCATGATGAGGAAAAAGAAGGTTGTGATTATTATATATCAAAAGAAAATAAATCAAAAATTGGAATTGATGGATCTTTTAGATTTTCTGTTGGAGGTATGATGATACATCCAGACTATAGAGGACACAAAATGGCACAGAAGCTAATCAATGAAGCTGAAAATATTTTAAGTAAAAAGTTTCAAATGAACGATATTGCTTTATTGGCTATATCAAGCACCGAAAATCCTGGAAGTTATTTATCATTTTTATCTGATGGATATTCAATTATATCTTCTTTTAAATCGCTTGAAGACGGTGATAACGATTATCTTTTATATAAGCCAATTAATATAAAATTAAATGAAATAAAAGGTAATAATTTTAATTTATCTAATGAGTCATTAAATGAAGGTGAAGCTATTATAAGGAATAAAAATAAACAATTTATAAAAGTTAAATTAGAATCACTTAATGTTAGAAATAGAACATCTGGAATAAGTATTGATAGCTTATAATATTGTTTGATTTTAGTTTTTTTAATGCTATTATTTATTTATTGGTTTATAATTTAATTGTATTATGTTAGAAATATATGAATTTGTTAGTGTTAATAATGGTAAACATATTTTAATAACCGGTGCTGTGCATGGTAATGAGGTTTGTGGTGCTATTGCTTCAAAAAATATAATTAACAAGATTAAATCTGGAGATATAAAATTAAATAATGGTCGTATAACTTTTATTCCTATTTGTAATCCAGAAGCAAATAGAATTAATAAAAGATTTTTTGAAGTTAATTTAAATAGGGTTATTAAAAAACATGATAATCCAAAGTTATATGAAGAAAAAATTGCAAATATTCTAACTGATTATATTAAAAATAGTGATTATCATTTAGATTTGCATTCTATGCATGTTAATGGCAATCCATTTGCTTTTCAAGACTATCCAGAGCAGGCTGAGTTTGCTAAAGTGCTTGGTTTAGAATATATTTTTGTTGGATGGCCAAATGTCTATGAAAATAGCGAAACTATAAAAGATTATTCTACACAGAATTATGCCCACAATAATAATGTTATTAGCACTACAGTTGAATGTGGATCTCACACTGATCCAAATGCTATTAAAGTTGCCGAAGAATGTATTTTAAAAGCCTTATCATATCTAGGAATAATAGAATATAAATTTAAAAATACAAATAATCAACATTTTATAGATATGAAAAAAGTTTATTTTAAAGAAAAAGAAGGAAAACTAGCAAAAGAATATATAGAATTAGAAAAAATATCTAAAGGCGAAGTTGTTGCTATTTACGATGATGGGGAAAAAATTATAGCCAATGATAATTACTTGATTATATTTCCAAATAATTCTGCACAAATTGGAGATGAATGGTTTTATTTCGGAAAACAAAAATAAATTTTAAATCATTATATCTTAAAGCAAGCTAAATATTATTATTTATTAATTCATATATTAATTATTATTTAATTGTTGATAAATTAAATAATCAATTATATATTTCTGAGTATAAATAATAATTGGTTATGTTTATGAAAGCAGAATTACAACAAAAATATGTTAAATTATTAAAACAAGAAATGGTTAAAGCTTTAGGATGCACTGAGCCAATTGCAGTTGCACTTGCCGGAGCTAAGGCTAGAGAAGTTTTAGGAAAAATGCCTGAAAAAATAGTAATTAAATGTAGCCAAAATATAATTAAAAATGTCAAAGGTGTTACAGTTCCAACTACTGGTGATATGAAGGGAATAGATACTGCATGTATTTTAGGTGCTATTGCTGGAAAATCAGAATTAGAATTGGAAGTATTAAATGATGTAAAAGACAGTGATATAAAACAATTAAAAGAACTGTTAGCAAAAAATATTTGCAAAGTTGAACAACTTGATTCTGGAGATAATTTACACATAATATGTTATGTAGAAAATGGCAAAGATAATGCTGAAGTTGAAATTTTACATTCACATTCAAATATTGAATCTATAAAGAAAAATGGTAAAGTTATTTTTCAAAATAAAGATGAAAAAGAAGATTGTTCTAAAAATGTGGGATTATGTATTTTGAAATTTGATGATATATATGATTTTGTAAATACATTTAATATAAATGATTTAAAAGATTTATTTGATTTAGAAATTAAATGCAATAATGCAATAGCAGAAGAAGGTTTAAAAAATGATTGGGGTGCAAAGGTTGGAAAAACGATATTAAAAAATGCTGGCGATAGTATAAAAGAAAAAACGAAAGCTTATGCTGCAGCTGGATCTGACGCTAGAATGAGCGGCTGCAATATGGCTGTTGTTATAAGTGCCGGAAGTGGAAATCAGGGTATGACTATATTGTCAACTGTTTATCAATATGCAAAATATTTAAAAGTTTCAGATGAAAAACTTTATAGAGCATTAGCAATGGCTAATTTGCTTGCTTTGTGGCAAAAAGCTGGTATTGGCAAATTATCAGCGTTTTGTGGTGCAGTTAGTGCTGCAAGTGCTGCGGGTGCAGCAATTACCTATATGAAAGGTGGAACAAAAAAACAAATAGAGGACACAATTATTAATGCATTAGCCTCAGCTGGTGGTATTGTATGCGATGGTGCAAAGCCTTCATGTGCTTTAAAGATAGCTATAGCTGTTGATGCTGCAATAATGGCAAGCGAAATGGCTATGAGTGGAAATGTATTTAAAGATGGAGAAGGTCTAGTTAAAGGAGATATTGAAAGCACAGTATCAGCTATATGTAGAATGGCAAAAGATGGCATGAAATCAACTGATAAAAAAATTCTTGAAATAATGTTGGAAAAATAATAATATCTTTATAACTTTTTTATATTAACATTATTTAATTAATTAAATAATGTTAATAGCTTATAACAATATTATCAATATAGAACTTATATATTTTTTTGTGATTAAAACAATTGATGAAGCTAATGTATTGTGTTAAAATCCAGATATTGTATTTATTATTCATTTTATTAAATAGTTTATCAAAAAATAATTCAATATATTTAGAACTAAGGTTGTTAAATATAGTTAGATAGTTTTACTATTTTTAAAATATCTTATTAATATTCTTTTTAAATAGGGACGATAGTGATTATTTTTGTGGGAGAAAATGATAATTTCATTCAAATGTTGCTGATAGTGATTTATTTGATATAGCAGTAATAGTAATTATATTCTTGTTAATTTTATTGTTTTTTATTATAATTATTTTAAAATTGAATCGGAAGGCTTTTTCAGCAGCCTTCCTTTTGTAAAATTACAAGGATTATAATTATTTATAATCCAAGTTTACACCAAAAAATGTTTTTTTAGTTTACCGTCTCCTATAAATCTAATATTAACATTTTATGGTGTTCATTTCAAAATATGTATTTTTTATATTACATATTTTGAATATTTGCACTAACATAGTTAGTATTCTTTAACAATTCTTTATTTTATAATTATTAATTATATTTATTTATATATTTTTTTAGTTTAATATAAATTTTACTAAGTATAAATCAACGGTTGACATACTATTAGATATTGTCATTTTTATGCCTCTTAATATTTAATTACACGAATATTATTAAAAATATTTTTTTATAAGTCAACAAAAATAATAATAAAAATGCGTATTTTTTATTGTTTATGCAACTAAAATTAGAAATTTAAATCAATAAATGTCGTTCGTCCATTGATAATATTAATTGTTTTTTCAAAAATTTTTTTGTCATTTGAAAAAATTTTTAATATATATTCGCCATTTTTAAGTCTTATTCCTCCCATTTGTATATCAGATGTTAAAGTCGTCCAATATCTTATATCAGCCCTTGAACTTTCATTTATTGCTTTTGTAGAAGCTGTAAATGCTGCTATAGCTCCTAATTTTGCAAATGAGTTATCTTGAGAATACAATGCATAGGCGGCAGATATAGCCGCTATGTATTTTGCAGTAATTCTAGAAACAATAGCTGTTTGTATAAGTGCCGCTTTATCATCTAATGTTTTTTTTGCTATATCCGATAGTGGTTCTATAAGCGTTAAATCAGTAGACGCCACTTCTTCGTTATTTTTGTCATATACAACAGCTGTGAATTTTCTAATTTCGTTTGCGTTTATTATTTCTGGAATTTCTATTAATATATAAGGTATTCCATCCTTAACAGATAATAATGTTGTTGCAAATATAAACATATCTTCACCACCGCTTCCAAATAAAACTAAAGGTAATGGAATTTCTAAGTTTTTTACTGTTTTCGGAGCTATTAAATTATCCTTTAATAAAATAACTAAATTATCTTTTCTATATCTTTTAATATTTCTAGTATTTCTTGCTATAAATTCTTGTAAATCTTTTGAATATTCTGTTTCAATAATGTAGTCTTTTTTTAATTGCTGCAAGCTTAAATTTGGTAATTTTTTAAAGTCATCGTTAAATTTTTCGCTTTTTGCGTTAAAAATAGGATACATATTATAGTTTTGCAACAATAGTTTATCAGCATCTCTATATAATTGTAAAGATATTTGTCTATCAGCAGAATCGTTAAATTCACTATGAATAAAAGCACCCCATATTTTTGCCATCATATCATTTTTATATATATTTTCTCCAGCCGTTTCGTTTTGCATTGTTTTTAATAAAGAATCCCATTCTATTATTGCCGATCTTGAATAATTTAAATGAAAGAGTTTTTCAGATTGCTGCAGTTCTTTTTGTGGAATAATTTTTCCTTCTTCATCTGTATATTCTTCATAAAAACCCTGTTGAAAAATATTATAATTAATTAATGATATATAAAATCTTATAAGTGAACGTTCATACAATTCTCCATAATAGTCATCTAAATTAGCATCCCATCCACTTTTTATTTTATTTTTTATACTAATAGTATATAAATCATCACTAATTTTTTTTGCTTTTTCAAAAAACTGTAATGCTTGATAGTAATCGCCATTTAAATAATAAACAGTCCCTGTCTCAAGATTTTTTAAAAGTTTAGAATTTTCTTGTGGATAAAAATCTTTATTTTTTACAATTTTTAATGCCTCTTCATACTGTTTATTTTTTACATTTTCTACTAAATTTTTAGACATTTTTCTATTCTGCACAGTTCCGGCACACGATACCAGAACAAATAACAATATAAATAAATATATATTTTTTTTCATTATTATAAGTTTGTTTTGCATTATAATTTAATTATAATTAAAAAAATTTTCAATAAAAATTTAATTATATAAATATATATCAAATCTAATAGCAGTTCCCTTTATTTCAAAGTTTGGCTTTTTATTGTCAAGATATTCAGAATGCAGCATTCTTTTAACAACTATTCTTTTTGTATTTGTTTTAAGAGCCGCATTAAGCAATTCTTTGCTATCTATATCATCGCCAGCTATTTCTCTAAAAATCTGCATATCTTTTTTTACTAATCTAGTTTTACTGCTTTTTGGAAACATTGGATCTATATATATTACATCAAAATTTTCTTTAGTATTTTTCAAAAAATCTATTGAATTATCATTTATAAATTCCATTTTTTGAATTATATTTGATAATTCAGAATTTAATTTTGCATTTTCTATAGCATTATTTAATAGCATAAAAATCAGAGGATTTCTTTCTATCATTTTTACTCTGCACCCAAGTGATGCTATTAAAAAAGAATCTCGTCCAAGTCCAGCTGTAGTATCAAGAACATATGGTTTAAAATCATTTTTTATTCCTATAGCCCTTGCAAGTTCAGATTTTAGACCCGTTTGATTCTTTCTAACTATCAACCTATTAGAAGAAAAATCTATACAAAATGGAAGCCATTCACCATGTTTTATTGATTTTAAAAATAGTTTATTGTTTTCTTTATACAAAATAAAATCAGAGTTTGATTTATTAAACTTTTCTATAAATTCATCCTCTGATTTCATATATTTATTTATTATTTATATTCCATACTTCATTAAGACCTTCAGATGTCAAATCCGGACAAACTCCATCTATAAAGTCTAAATCCTGTATAAATTTTGGCGAAAGACCACCTGTTAAATATATTTTAAATTCTGTATCTTTATAGGTATCTTTTATATGTGAAATTATTTCCTTAATTGTGCCAATAGTTCCATAATATAAGCCCGCCTGCAAAGAATCTAGAGTATTTGTCGGCATAAAATTATTTGGTTTTCTTATTTCCACCAATGGCAATTGAGAACAAGATTTATGAAGTGCTTTAGCCTGCAATTGCACACCCGGTGCAATTATGCTGCCTATATATTCTCCGTTTTTTAAAGCTATATCAAACGTTGTAGCCGTTCCCATATCTATTATAATAAAATTTTCTTTAAATCTCTTTTTGCCACCGACTATATTCATAAGAATATCGGCCCCAACTTCGCTTTCTATTTCTTTTTTTATTTTAAGATTTGTTTTAGTATTCTTATCTCCTATTATCAAAATTTTAGCTTTTATAAAGCTTAAAGCTTCTGCAAATATAGGAGTAATCTCCGGAACAACGGATGACAAAACTACACCATCTATTTTTTCAGGCAAAATTTCATCAGCCTTCATTAGTTGTTTAATAACTATAACATATTCATCTTTTGATTTTGTTTTTGAGGTTATCACTCTCCATTTTTTTACTATGGTATCGTTATCAAAAATTGCTAAAACTATGTTGGAATTTCCAATATCAACAGTTAGTATCATTTTAATAAATATTTGTAAACACTTAAATATTATAATTTCAATAAATTTAAAAAGCAAATTAATTCAATAATATTATTAAATACTTTTCCAATATTGTAATACTTTCTTAAAATTAGAAAATAATAAATATAATTTTAAATTGTATATTATAGATTAAAAATTCTCTATAGGACCAGTAAATATGATTTCCGCAGCTTCGGTAAGTCTTGATATTTTAAAATTTTTAGGTAATTTTGGAGATATACAAACACTAAATAAAAGAATTGTAATTCATACCTATAAAAGTGAATTTGAATTTCAATATTTTAATATTAATAAAGATTGCAAAAACTGTGGAAAAAGATAAAAAAATAATGATATGCATTGGTGGCGGAGAAATTGGCAGACCTGGAACTGGTATAGAAACAAAAGAAATAGATCTAAGGATAAAAAAATTAACCGAAAAAGAAGCTCCTAAACTTTTATTTATTCCTACCGCTTCTGGTGATAGCAATGGTTATTGTGAAATTGTAAAAAAATACTTTGGTGAACAATTAGGATTTAAAGTTAATAGTTTATTATTAATTGCAGAAAATGATAATTATTTAACCATAAAAAATAAGATTTTGTCTTCTGATGTAATTTACATTGGCGGTGGAAATACAAAAAGAATGATAGAAAAATGGAAGGAAAAGGGTGTTGATAAATTGCTAAAAGAGGCTTGGACAAAAGGCATTATATTAAGTGGTTTAAGTGCCGGTATGAACTGTTTTTTTGAAATGGCTATAACAGATTCGGATATAATAAGTGGCGATTCTGAAAATTTAAGCATAATGAATTCCTTGGGGTTTATAAAAGGCTGTGTATGCCCACATTTTGACGTAGAAAGAAATAGAAAGCCATTTGTTGAAAAATCTATTGAAAATGGAGATATAGCATCAATTTTTGCATTAGAAAATAAAACAGCTTTAGAAATACATGGCGATAATGAATTTTATATTATAAAATCTGATTCAAATGCAAAAGTTTATTTTATAGACAGCAAATTAAATTATACAGAGTTAAAACCCGACAAGAAGTATAATTTTAGTGATTTTCTTAATCTTCACTATAGTAATAAATGTAATCTCGGCATTTTTTAAAAACATTGTATTCTTGAGGTAGTTATGCATTTTAATTTTTACATTTCACAAAATGATGAAAAAGCAAAAATTGTTGAGATCTTTCAAATGGATGATCCATACGGAATTTCAGCAAGAGCAAAACAATACTATATTTCAGAAGAGTTAGCAAAAGAAATTCATGAAAATAAATCTGACGAATGGAATAATAAACTAGACAATATTTTATCAAAAACCTATAAAGATAATGCAGGTAAATTGAAAAACTCTTTGAAATTTTTTAATGATTATTGGTTAAAAAATGATGCATATTTTTTTGATAAAATAGAAAAAGTTTTAAGTGAAAATGTTGAACAATACAACGTTTTATTATCGCATTTTGTTGCTGGCACATCAGATTGGGTCGGAAATAATATATGCACAAATGCCTATTCAAATGAATGGAGCGGTGAAAATTCGCACGTATATTATTTGCTTTATGAAACTATTTTATCACATATTTTTAAAAGAATTAGAAAAATCAATGAAGTTTTAAAGGATTTAAAAGTATGGTCTATTTCAGAACTAACAGCATTTACTATTTTGCATAATGAGTTTGATTTATTTGAAAGTGAAAGTAAAACAAATTATGATGAAATTGATAATAAAAGAGAACAGGTAAAAGAAATATATTTAAAATGTAAAAATATGAATGATTTTTTAAATATAGTTTTATCATTAAAAGATATGGTTTGACGTTATAATAAATAGATAAATTTAAAATATTAATTATTGCTTGAATATTACAAAAATTATTTTATTATTAACAATAGTGTTGATTTACAAATTGCGAACACTTTAAACAAACAGCTAAAGCGGACTACTGATAAACAATCATTTATATTAATCCTTTTAGCTCAATGCAATTATTTATTAATAAATTGAGTAAAATATGAAAAATACTTATTTTTTTACGAGTGAGTCTGTATCTGAAGGACATCCGGATAAGGTGTGTGATCAAATATCAGATGCAATACTTGATGCCTATTTAAAATATGATCCAAAGTCAAAAGTTGCATGTGAAACATTTGCGACTACAAATAGAGTTATAGTGGGCGGAGAGGTAAGAACATCTAATGGAACGTGTCTTTCTAATGAAGAAATTGAAAAAATTATTAGAGAAACTATTAAGGAAATTGGCTATGAACAGGAAGGGTTTGATTGGAAAACTGTAAAAATTGATAACTTTATTCACTGTCAATCAGCTGATATAGCTATGGGTGTTGATGTTGGAAGAGATGAAGAAAATGAAGGTGCTGGAGATCAAGGGCTCATGTTCGGTTATGCCTGCAATGAAACAGAAGACTATATGCCTAGTGCAATATATTATTCGCACAAAATTTTATATAACATAATGCAAGCCATTAAAAAAGGTGAATTAAAAGATTTAGGACCAGATGCAAAAGCACAAATAACTTTGAAGTATGTTGATGGCAAACCTGTTGGAGCAGAAAAAGTTTTAGTTTCAATACAGCATAGAGAAAATTTAACAGTGGATGATGTTAGAAAATTAATAGTTCCATATATTGAAAAAACATTGCCAAAAGGTTGGATGCCAAAAGATAATAAAAATATTTTAATTAATCCAACTGGAAGATTTGTGATAGGCGGTCCAGACGGCGATACTGGTTTGACTGGCAGAAAAATTATAGTTGATACCTATGGCGGATATGCACCTCATGGCGGCGGTGCATTCTCAGGCAAAGATCCAAGCAAAGTTGATAGAAGCGGTGCCTATATTACAAGATATTTAGCAAAAAATGTTGTTGCAAGCGGACTTGCAGATCAATGTTTAATTCAAGTATCTTATGCAATTGGTGTGGCTGAACCTTTATCGTTTTATGTAAATTGCTATGGCACAAACAAAGTTGATGAAGAAAAAATTGCAAAAAAATTAAGAGAATTAGTTGATTTAAGACCTAAAAAAATCAGAGAGAGACTAGGACTTGCGAAACCAATTTATAAAAGAAGCGCTGCCTATGGACATTTCGGCAGAAAGCCAGAAAATGATGGTGGTTTTAGCTGGGAAAAGATTGATCTAGTGAATGAATTAAAAACTTTATTAGATTAAAAATAAAGGGATTAAAATCCCTTTATTTTTTATTTCACTATATTTGAAACATTGTTTAATATCTTTTTTAATGTTAATACAGTTTCTTTTTTTTCTTTTTTAGACAAATAATCTTGATAACCTCTTATAAAACGACGTCCAATTTCTGCAGCTGATTCTCTTTGAACTGTTGCGTCATCTATGATTCCGTCTTTTATACAATTAACGCCCATGCTTGTTGGTGAATTATATGCTCTTATATATTTTGATATTTTTTCATCAAATAACGTTGCTATGAATTGTAAAAGTTTAAAATTATCAATGTCTCTATTGTATGATGTTGAATTAGAACTATTTTTATCAGGCATAACTTTATCTCCAAAATCTGCTGTTGCTGCAGCATAGGCTTGATTTACTAGATGATCTATTGGCAGATTAAATACGGGAAAAGTTTCTATTTTAACATATTGTGGTATTCTGCCCTTTTCCATTTCGTGATATATTTGATTTAAACAAATGCCGAATTTACCACTACCGGCACCTGGAGCAATTACTACTATTTGTTTAGCATTTGATTCAATATATGGGTTTTCGGCTAATCCCTTAACAACTTTTTTATTAGGCTTATAATTGTCATTTTCATAAAATTTTATAACCTCAAAACCTAACTTTTTAGTATTTTTTTCAAATTCTAATACAGATTTATTCTCATTATTTTTATCTATTCTAGTTATAGCTATTTTAGTTATTATTTTTCCTCTTTCTTTTAGTTCATTTATTAAACGAATAATTTCTTTATCGTAGCTTAAACTAAAGTCTCCTCTTTCTCTTTGTCTTTCCAAATCCTTTGCTGAGATGCAGCAGATAAATTCTGCATTCGGAAATAACTCGTTTATAAATTCCAGCTTTAAGTCAGCTCTATAACCAGGAAGAACACGTGCTGAATGAAAATCGTTAATAATTTTTCCGCCGACTTCAATATATAAAATACTGTTTTTGTCTTCTTTGCACTTGTTTAGCAATTGTTCTTTTTGTTTATTTTTATATTTTTCACAATCAAATGCTACTTTAATATTACCATAGTTCATATTATTTGTATCTGAGAATACATTATTTTTTTGCATAATTGTATAAGTTTAAAATTATAATAATAAAAAATAATATACAGTTTTTATTATTCAAGTTTTATTAATAAAAACTATTATTTAATATTTTTTGCTTCTTTTTATAGTTTTATAGTTTTTTTAAAGATTTAAATTTTCGGTTACAATTTTATTTTTTATATAGGCAAATTTTTTAAAATTATAGTATTGTTTATTTTATTGATTCTTCAGGATGAATATTATATTGATTGGATAAATTAGATAAGACAAAAACACTGCTAAGTTTTTCTTTCTGATTTTTTGTTGTTCCTTTTGATATTTTCTATATTTGATTTAAATTAAAATATAAAACCGCCAAAAAGGATGGAAAGTAGTACAGTGAGACCTTTGTGTTAAAGGTGGATACCATATTAACAACGCAATTGTTGCTAGGGATGGCTTTCCGTACTTTTTAAGTGTTGCCTCGGGTGTATAATCTAAATCCCTGTCCATTTTTAGCAGTAATTTAATTTTAAAAACTATCAATATTATTTGCAAGTTTTTCTATAACTTTTATTGCTTCATCTATGAATTGTATAATTTGTTGATTTGTTTTATTATTTTCTTCTAGTTTTTCCAGTAAATCTTTATCTATGACAGGTTCTTTTTCCTTTGATTCTACAATATTTTCTGTATTATTTTCACTAATAATACTAGCTAGAATTAATTGAGAATCTAGATTATTATCTCTATTTAATAGTAATGGAGCTGACTTTTTAAGAAGTTTAGCTATATTTTCCTCAAAATTATTGAATATTTTTTCTTGTTTATTCATATTTATTAATAATATTACGAATAATAATAATCTATCGCTAATTTTACCAGTCCTCATCATTAATTCATTAGTTTTTTCATTTAAAGATTTTACAATTTTTAAAAATGTTTCTGCTTCTTCTTCGCTTACTTCTAATGAATATTTTATTGAACTTATGGCAATATCTAATTTTTTCATTTCGTTATATTATTAATTATATTATCAATATTTAGTAAAATGTTATTAAGTTCTGTCTTTAATTCATCTATTTCTTTATTCTTTTGTTTTTTATATTCATTATCAAATCCAGATTTCTCAACTTCTTTTTTTAATTTTTCTATTTCATTTTTTTGCATTTTTAATTTATTGTTTATTGAATTGCCTAATGAGTTTAGCGATTCCATTAGTTTATTTTCTTTAGTTTTTAATAAATTTTTATAATTTTCATTATACATACAAAAAAAAGTTGATTACTTAAATATTTCTTTATATTATGAAAATTATAACAGAAAATTAATAATTTCAAGTTTTAATATATTTTTAGATTAAAATGGCAAAAAATAACTTATTAAATTCATATAATGTTTTAGAATATCCAAACGAGGATTTTATACCCTATGCTTGCTATATAGACAGACAAACCATTTTAACTAAAAATGGTGATTTATTAATGACATTTAAAATACCAAGTTTTGTATCAAATAAGGCAAAAATAGATCTTTTTGATATAAGAGAGAATCTTAGGCTTATTCTTGAATCTTCATATAAAAATCAGAATATTTCATTATATTTTACAACAGTTAGAAAAAAAGCTGATATTATACCTGCTGGTGAAGATAAAGATTTTTTGAGTAAACAAGTTGGTGAGATATGGAACAAACAAAATAATTGGTATAATCAATTTGTAAACGAAATATATATAACTGTTATTATATCATTAAACATTTCTGAAAATTTATTAAATCCAATATTTTTCTTAACATCACTTACACAAACAGGTGTTAATGCAATGTATTCAAAAAGAATAAATATTGCACGCAAATCATTAAAAAAGTTTGCTTCAATTTTATCAGATAAAATGGCCGACTATGATTTAGAAATTTTATCTATGAAGGAAGAATCTGATGGAGTTATATACTCAGAACACATGAGGTTTTTTTCTCTACTTATAAATCTTGAAAAGGCTTATTTTCCAATAACTTATGATAGTATTTCTGATATAATTAGAACAAAAAAAATGGCTTATGGCTCTGATGTAATAGAGGTTGATAAAAATGGAGATAAAAAGTTTGCTTCTGTTATAACTTTAAAGACATTTCAGGACTTAACACTTAATCAAATAGATAAAATATTACAATTACCAATGGAACTTATTATAACAGAGACGGCAAGTTTTGTTGATAATAAGTATGTTGTTTCATTGTATGAAGATCAAAAAAATATTATATCTCTTAGTGAGGATGTTGATCTTGCTTATATATCTGGACTTGATGAATTGGTCGCAAGCAATACAAACAAACAAACTGATTATTGTATTGGACAAACTTCAATAATGGTAATAAATAAAAATAAAAATGATTTAAATAATAATATAAAGAAACTATATAAATCATTAGATGATGTTGGACTTGTTGGCATTAAAGAAAATGTTTATCTTCCGACGATTTTTTGGTCTCAATTACCAGGAAATTTTAGATATATTAAAAGATTTAATATACTGCCTTCGTCTAAATTAGGCACATATGTTTCGTTATTTAATTTTCCTACTGGTAGGTTGAGATACAATCATTGGGGAAATGCTATAACCATAATTCCAACAGCCTTAAGCACTCCGTATTTCTTTAATTTTCATAATCAACTAAATGGAAATACAATTATTGTTGGTCCAGAGGATACTGGAAAAACTACAATAATGAATTTTTTACTATCAAGAACTTCAAAAATATCTCCAAGAATTTTTTATATAGACACGATGAGAAGTAGCGAGGTATTTATAAATGCCATGGGTGGTAAATATTATAAAATAAATCCTAAAGTATCCGAAAACGAGCAATTTAAAATGAATCCATTTATGATTGATGATACTCAAAGTAATGAAAAATTTTTATATAATTTTATAATTGATTTAATAGATTTTCAGGATGATGGATTTATAGAGATGGGAAAAACTGAAACTCAACTAAAATCTCAATATAAATATATTCCTAATATAATAAAACATATTTTTGCACTTAAAAAAGAAGAAAGAACTTTTGAGAATGTGGCAAAACTATTTAACAATGAAGATACAAATTTAGTATATAACAAATTATCAATATGGTATAAAAAACAACAAATATCTTTTATATTTAATCACAATAGCAACACGGATATTGATAGTAGAATCACGGGGGTATCATTAAAAACAATAATAAATAATGAAAATATAGTTATACCAGTGGTTAATTATTTATTTCATATAATTAATAATAGATTATTAAAAGATGATCCTTTTATATTAGCTATAGACAATGCATGGAATATAGTTAATAATAAATTTATAGCACCAATATTTTTTAATATGCTAGAAAAATTTGAGGAAAAAAATGCTTTAATTATAGCGACAACAAGTGGAAATTCAAAATTAAGCGAGAGTGTTATAAATGAATCTATAGTTAAATATTTTGCAACAGAAATTTATTTAGCAACTCCAAAGACTACAACATATCAAAAGAGAGTGTTTGCTTTACAGGATGAAGAATCAAGAATATTATCATTAATGAAACTTGAAGATAGAAACTTTTTATTAAAATGTATAAACGATGTTGTTATTTCTTCAATTAATTTAAAAGATTTTGGATATTATAAGGATATATATTCAAATAGCAATGTATCAATAAACGCAATGAAAAAAGCTAAAGAAACTGCAAAAAGCACAGAACCAGAAAAATGGGTGCCAGTTTTTTTAAAAATAATGGAAGAATATAACAAAGCTGTTAAACTAAAGAAAATGAAAGAAAATGAACTAAATCAAATAAAATGGGAAGAAGCAAGATCTGATGAAAATAATAAAAATAGAATTATAAATAGCAATTAGAATAAATGGTAATTTTATGTATGAGACGCTGATAAAAATGGCAAAAGAAAATAAAATTTCAGAATTAAGTCTTTATAACTTAAATTTATCAAAAACACAAATAAATGAAATATCCAATATTATTGTAAATAATACAGAACTTGAATCAATTGATTTAGGGAGTAATAATTTAACAGATGATGATATTATAATATTAATAAATGCAATGAAAAGCAATAACAAACTAAAAGAGGTAATATTAAGAGGAAATAGAATAACAAAGAAAGGTGGCTATGCAATAGCTGATTTAATAAAAAACAACAATACGCTAGAAAATATAGATTTATCATGGAATAAAATAAGAGATATGGCTGCTTTAAAAATAGTGCGGGCAGTTCGGTTATCAAAAAATATTCAAAATTTAGATATTAGTTGGAATAGTATAAAAAATAAAAGAAAAATAAAAGATCTATTAAATAAATACTTAGAAGAAAATAAAAAAATAAATAAAGAAGGTATATAATGCGTAAGGATTATAAAACAATCTTAATAACCGGAGCAAGCAGTGGCTTGGGAAAAATGTTAGCAGAAAATTATGCTAAGCCAGGCATTACATTATTTTTAACAGGACGAAATAAAGATAGGTTATTAGAAACTGTTATTTTATGCGAAACAAAAGGTGCGAGCGTATTGTCAAATAATATAGATATTACAGATAGAGAAACGTTAAAACAGTGGATATTAGAATGTGATAAATTAAAAAATATAGATTTAATAATAGCAAATGCCGGAATATCAGCGGGTACATCTTATGGTGTAGAAACAGAAAATCAAGTTTATGATATATTTAATACAAATATTTTTGGAACATTAAATACAATACAGCCAATAATTTTAAATATGGTAGAAAGGAAGAATGGACAAATAGCTATAATATCGTCAATGTCTAGTTTTATTGGTATGCCGAGTTGTCCTGCATATTCAAGTTCAAAGGCATGTATAACAGCCTATGGAGAAGCTTTAAGAGGATATTTAAAGGAATATAATATAGGTGTTTCAATAGTCTGTCCAGGTTTTATAAAAACACCGCTAACAGATAAAAATAATTTTAAAATGCCCTTTTTAATGTCAGTAGAAAGAGCATCAAATAAAATTATAAATGGACTATCAAAAAATAAAGGTTTAATAGTTTTTCCATTTATACTATATATAACATTAAAAATTTTAAGATTTTTGCCATTTTCATTAACCAATTATATTATGTCAAAATTACCAAGAAAATAACTTAAAATTAACTTTAAATTTGTCATATATTTCTTGTTTTTTATACTTTTTAAGTATATATAGTAAATTAATATAAACAATTAATGAATGTAATAAATGCAAGGGTTTAATAGTAATAATTGCATACAGTATTTTAGTATCAAACATAAAATATCAGGATTTTCTTTGATTGAGCTTTCTATTGTTCTTATAATAATAGGTTTACTTGTAGCAGGTATTACAGGTGGACAATCTCTTATAGAGAGTGCTAAAATAAGGGCATTTATTAATGAGTTAAATGGTTATAAACAGGCAGTTGCAATTTTTTATGCAAATAATTATAGATATCCAGGGGATTTAAATGATGATGGATATATTGGCAGATGTGATGCTGGAACTGGCTGTGTTTCGGAAAAATATACAGCATCTAGCTTTCCTGCCCCATATAATGTGTCCGTTAGCGGAGATAGTTATGGCCAGAGGGGTCCATTTATAGAGCTATATTTAGATAATTTGATAGATTTTCAACCGGTAGCCGGCAGAGGTGGTGCTGGAAATTCTCAACCATATTCTAAAGTTTTCTCAACAGGCTATTATTCGTTTTATAGCTATGGTGTTGTATCTTTAAGTTCTACATCTACAAGCTTTTATAAAAAGATGAAGAATGCTTCGCCATACTTAAACTTTTATAACAATAAAGATAATGATAAACAAACAAAATTATTTAAAACTATTGATGAAAAAATAGATGATGGTAAATATAATGATGGAAATGTAAGAGCCTATAATTGCAGATCAGATGTAGATGGTTCCTATGAACCATCTACAGAAAATAATGTAAAATTAACTGACTTATATTATAATGTTGGTATAAGATAAGTTGGATTTACTTTGAAAAATAAGCGTTTGTTTTAATTTAAAAAAAATTATTTTTTTTCTTGACTATTAAAATTTTATATTCTATAATATTCTAGGTGAGATTCGGAAACTCCAAAGAATTAATTTGAAAGTCTGAACTTTTTTAAAAAAAATTTAAAAAAGTTGAAAAAAAATGTTGACATTTAAATTTTTTGATGTTATAATAAATCTCGCAGGTTGTTTTTTGATTGTAAATATAAGTTATCACATGGGGAAATAATAAAGGTGATAGGACATGAAATAGTCTATTACTCATTATTATTGACCAACGTCAATTAAGTTTTAATAGAGTAAGAATTAGACTTTGAAATTTTAAAAATTTGAGAGTTTGATCCTGGCTCAGAACGAACGCTGGCGGTATGCTTTAACCATGCAAGTCGAACGAGAAAAGGTAGCAATACCTGAGTAAAGTGGCAAACGGGTGAGTAACACACAGGAATCTACCCAGTAGAGAGGAATAAGCACTGGAAACGGTGTCTAATACCACATACTACGATTTTAGAAATATCTTCGGAAAGGGCTAGTCTTCGGATTAGTTCGCTATTGGATGAGCCTATGTCGGATTAGCTAGTTGGTGAGGTAAAGGCCCACCAAGGCGATGATCCGTAGCTGATCTGAGAGGGTGATCAGCCACACTGGAACTGCGACACGGTCCAGACTCCTACGGGAGGCAGCAGGTGGGAATATTGGACAATGGGCGAAAGCCTGATCCAGCAATACCGCGTGAATGATGAAGGCCTTCGGGTTGTAAAGTTCTTTTAATAGGGAAGATAATGACGGTACCTATAGAATAAGCACCGGCAAACTTCGTGCCAGCAGCCGCGGTAATACGAAGGGTGCTAGCGTTGTTCGGAATTATTGGGCGTAAAGGGTGTGTAGGCGGTTTCGTAAGTTAGTTGTGAAAGCCCGGGGCTCAACCTCGGAATTGCGGCTAAAACTACGGAACTAGAGTATGATAAGCGATGGCAGAATTTCTAGTGTAGGGGTAAAATCCGCAGATATTAGAAGGAATACCGGTGGTGTAGACGGCTATCTTGGTCATTACTGACGCTAAGACACGAAAGTGTGGGGAGCAAACAGGATTAGATACCCTGGTAGTCCACACTGTAAACGATGAACACTAAATGTCTGGATCTTTGATCTGGGTGTTAAAGCTAACGCGTTAAGTGTTCCGCCTGGGGAATACGGTCGCAAGACTAAAACTTAAAGGAATTGACGGGGACCCGCACAAGCAGTGGAACATGTGGTTTAATTCGATAGTCCACGAAGAACCTTACCAACTCTTGACATCCCGATCGCGGATACAGAGATGTATTCTTCAGTTCGGCTGGATCGGAGACAGGTGATGCATGGCCGTCGTCAGCTCGTGCCGTGAGGTGTTAGGTTAAGTCCTTTAACGAGCGCAACCCTCGTCCTTATTTGCCATCAGGTAATGCTGGGAACTATAAGGAGACCGCTAGCGACAAGCTAGAGGAAGGTGGGGATGATGTCAGGTCATCACGTCCCTTATGAGTTGGGCTACACATGTGTTACAATGGGAGCTACAAAAAGTTGCAATGGAGCGATCCTGAGCTAATCTCTAAAAGCTTTCTCAGTTCGGATTGCAGGCTGCAACTCGCCTGCATGAAGTTGGAATTGCTAGTAATCGTAGATCAGCACGCTACGGTGAATACGTTCTCGGGTCTTGTACACACTGCCCGTCACACCATGAAAGTTCTTTTCGCCTGAATTATGTGAGCTAACCCGCAAGGGAGGCAGCATAACACGGTGGGGGGGATGATTGGGGTTAAGTCGTAACAAGGTAACAGTAGGGGAACCTGCGGTTGGATTACCTCCTTTAAAGAGAAATAAAGTTAACCTTAGGGTTATACTTTCATAATCTCCATATATTACGCCTATCGCCTTTATTATTTTATCATGACTGATAACTTATTTTACTGTATTTCAATTTAGTTCTATCCTTGAATAATTTTTCAAGGATTTTTTTTGTATCTCTAAAACCCTCAGTTAGACTGGGGGTTCAGTTTAGCTTTAGCGATGAGACAACACGACGTAGTCCTTCACTTTGCTATGGCAAACGTCGGTGGGACGACAAGCTTGTGATTGCAGATGCCTTGCTTCGCAAGCCGCCT
>CALXSB010000117.1 GCA_944391005.1 uncultured Rickettsiales bacterium
TATCATTACAATCAATGTTGCTTGAATTTTTGATAACTTATAGATAACTATAGGTCTTTAATATTAGTTAAACAAATAAATAAAAAACAAAACATTATTGAAAAAAAGTCCAATACTAATCATTCCACTATGAGATGTCTCCCAACTTCTACCTCCACTGTCATGGGAGTGAAAGTTCCTCTCTCTTATGCCACTTGCCATGGCCTTATAATATCATAACCATCTGTGAATAGTTTCTTCCATCCTCCCCATCTCAAAACACTCTCTCGCCCCCTTGTCAAGGGCCACTCCCAGACCCCCCTGTCAAGGGGGGATAGGGGGGTTCGCCTCCCTTCGTAAGGGAGGTGTCCCGAAGGGACGGTGGGTTGATAAAGAGATTGAAAAGCCAACCGAGTGAAACAAAGGTGAAACTTAAAAATTACCATTCAGCATAAAATCAAAAAAGAAATTAAAAAATTAAAAATAAAATAAAAAAAATATTAAAAAATAAAAAAGATAAAGAATAAAAAAAATATTAAATATTAAGAGTTAAGAATTAAAGATTAATAATTAAAATATAATAATAAATTAATAATAGATTAATTATAACTTAATTATAAGTTAATCATAAATTAATAATTTAAGAAATTAATAATTGATAATCTTATATATAAATAAAAGTATTTTTTATTATTACTATTATTACATATATAATACTAATATTTCTTATTTTCTCAATTTTCTTAATATAATTGTAGTGTTTGTATATTAATATAGTTTTTTGAACCCCCCTATCCCCCCTTGACAGGGGGGGTCTGGGAGAGGCCCTTGACATAGGGAACCAAGAGGGGCTCTTCACAGTGGGGCCGAGAGATGAATCACTATGGTCCTCATTTGCAGTTGGGGCTAGTGGCCACTTGAGAGGTATGGTGATGTTGGTGTGGACCTTCACAGGGGGGCAGAGAGACGGGACCACTTCACAGGGGAGGCGAGAATAGTGTATTCACAGGGAGTTGTGAAACTGAGAGAAGAACCTCCCTATCCCCCCTTGACAGGGGGGGTCTGGGAGAGGCCCTTGACATAGGGGACCAAGAGGGGCTCTTCACAGCGGGGACCGAGAGAGGAACTTCCTGTTCCATCTTGACAGGGGGGATAGAGAATAGTGCATTCACGGGAGTGAAAATATTATGGCTTCATATGGCGTGTAGAGATTTCTTCACGGGGATTAATTTCTAAGCAGTCTCTTCATGGTGGAAACAGGGAGCTTACTGGCAGTTGGTGGAGTGTGTGAATTAGTTTTTATGTTGGTATAGATAGGGAAGTCCCTTCATAGGACTAAAATGTAAGAGACACTTTGTGGAATTATGATTGCACTCTAAAACAAGTCTATCAGTGATGTATACTTGTATAATATCACTGATACTAAAGTTTGTCAAAGGAAAAAGAAGGACTATTAGCTGGGCTGGTGGGGGGGGGGCGTGTTTGATTTATTTAAATTGATTCTTCAATAATTTTGTCAACTCTACTATTACAATTGATAAACAAACAATATATTTGTAGTTGGTTTTTTAGATGAATAATAAGAAGCAAATACTTGAAATATATAAATTGTAGTAAAAATCTATTCAATTAAATCTGAATAAAATTATTATTTAATTCAAATAAAAAGAAATAAGAAAATTTTGGGTAAAGACTTTTTTATTTATAAATATTATTAAGATTTATTTTGTTGTATATTATAATACTTGTTTTACTATTTTTACAGATTAATTAATAGAAAAATATGTTTTTATTTGTTGGTTTAGGAAATTATGGAAACGAATACGAAAATACGAGACATAATGTTGGATTTATTATTGCTGATAAGTTTATTAGAGAATATAACTTTATAAATCAAGGTAAAAAATTTCATTCGGAGATATTTACTGGAAGTATAAATGGCGAAAAAGGGATTATTATAAAACCACAAACTTATATGAATAAATCTGGAATTGCGGTTTCGGAGGTGGCAAGATTTTATAAAATTCCTTTAGAAAATATATATGTTTTTCATGATGACATGGATATATCACTTGGAAGGATGAAATATAAAGTTGGAGGAAGTTCGGCTGGGCATAATGGTATAAAGAGTATTGATGAAATGATTGGAAAAGATTATAATAGAATAAGAATAGGAATAGGGAGGCCAGTATTTGAAGGAGATATTATAAATTTTGTATTAAATAAATTTACGGAAGATGAAAGAGTTGTAATTGAAAATATATGCGATAAAATAGTAAATAATGCGAATTTGTTATTAAATAATAAAAATTTATTTATGACATATGTGTTAAAGAAGTAATTTTAAGATAGCCTATCATTATATTGTATATTTTTTGCATTTAGTTTATATTAAAATAAATGAAATTCTTATTTATAGAATTGTCAAGTTTTGTAAATTAATATTTTTTGCCAATTTTATAATGATAGTTGACTGCTATATCTATATTAATAATTAAAAAATAGTAATTTTAAGAATATTTATTGTAATGCAAATGGACAATTTTTATATTGATTTTCTGCTTGAAATGGTGGGTTTGGATGGACTTGAACCATCGACCTCTGCTTTATCAGAGCAGCGCTCTAACCACCTGAGCTACAAACCCATATAATATAAATCACTTGAACAATAGTAAAAGATTTAAAAATAAAAGTCAATATAATTTTTATTGATTTTAATATTTTATTTGTTATAGTTTTAAATGTTTAGTTTTAATAAATATTATGAAAAAGAAGCAAGTATTTAAGATATTTTTTTATACAATGACATCGTTGTTTATTGTTGGAATAATTTTAGTATTTTCTACAATAGCATATTTTAGTAAGGATTTGCCTAACCATAAAAAATTGAAGGACTACGATCCTCCAGTAATGACAAGATTGTATAGCAGTGATGGAAAATTATTAAAAGAATATGCAAATGAAAAAAGATTGTTTGTTCCGATTGAGCAAATACCTGATGTTGTAAAGTATGCTTTTATTTCTGCCGAAGATGCTTCTTTCTATACGCATATGGGTATTAATCCACGTGCAATTTTAGTCGCTGGTGTTGAAAATATAATTAATAAAATTACCGGCAGAGGTAGTATAAGAGGTGGCTCAACTATAACCCAACAGGTTGCTAAGAATTTTTTATTAACAAATGAAAAAACTTTATCAAGAAAAATTAAGGAGGCTATATTATCAATTAGAATGACGCAGGCTTTTTCTAAAGATGATATACTTGAATTATATCTAAATCAAATATTTTTAGGCAATAGATCCTATGGCGTTGCTTCTGCTGCTGTTAACTATTTTAATAAATCATTAGATGAATTAACTATAGAAGAAGCTGCTTTATTAGCTGCTTTGCCAAAAGCACCTGCTAAATTGGATCCAACAAGGAATGATCAAGCTGAAGTTTTAGGAAGAAGAAATTGGATTATTGAAAGAATGCAAGAACTTGGCTATATTACAGAAGAAGAAGCGAATATTGCAAAAAATACTCCAATTATATTAAAGGAAAAAGATATAGATGAAGTTTCAAATGGAGAATTTTTTAGTGAAGAAGTTAGAAAAGAAATTGTAAAAATGTATGGCGAAGAAAGCTTGCTTGAAGGTGGAAATGTTGTTATAACGACTTTAGATCCTCAGTTGCAACAGATTGCAGATGAATATTTAAAACAAGGTATAGAATCATATGATATGAGACACGGTTTTAGAGGTGCGATTGACAATATTTCTGGAGAAATAGATTTTGAAAATAATTGGGGAGATCTGATAAATAACTATAAAATTAATGAGAAATATAGAAACACATGGGATAAGGCTGTTGTTCTTGATGTTGATGCAAAACAAAATAGAATTATTGTTGGTATTAAAAAAATTGATTATGATGAATCTTATAATAATAAGTTAGAAAACAATGATTTTATAATATCATCAAATGATGATAAGCTGCTTATAAAGGGTTATATTCCATTAGATAATTTGAAATGGGCAAGAAAATATATTTCCGTTGATGAATTAGGACCAGAAATTAAAAATGTTTCCGATGTTGGCCTAAAGATTGGTGATATCATAATG
>CALXSB010000118.1 GCA_944391005.1 uncultured Rickettsiales bacterium
TGGATATTGTTCTGAAAGTATTCCAGATGTTGAATATGATTCTATGCAACAATATATACCAGAAAACAGCTATGGCGATATTATAACCTATGAGGATTTAGTTGATGCTAGAAGTGGTGCGTGTGATGAGGTAGCTTTTAAGCTAGATTTAAGATAGTATTTACAAATAACTATTAGTTTTTCTAATAGTTATTTGCGGTAGTTATTTGTTTATTTTTTGTTTTAGTTGTTCAATAAATTTTTCATAACCATTTTGAGAAAGTGCACTATTTATATCACTTCTTTGACTACTTATAAAGCTTATGCCTTCAGGAATAATGTCTGTTATATAGAGATTGTTATTTTTAACTATTACTCTAAAATTAACATTTATATCTCTGTCGTTTGTGTCTTTTGTTATTGTGTATACCATATATACTGTATCTTTTTGTTTTACTATTTTGTTGACTTCTAAATCTTTATTGTAATCCTTTAATTTTGGCATGTAATTTTCTAAAAGATATTCTTTGTAAAGAGTTTGAAATTCTGTTCTTTGGTTGTTGGTTAATTCTTTCCAATGGTTTCCTAAAATAAATCTAGCAACCCAATTTGAGTCAACAATGTTTTCTGTAAATTTTCTATATTCAGTCTCCTTTTGTTGTTCTGATAATTTTGGATTATTTAAAATTTCCTGTGATTGATTTCCCATATTTTTTATAAAATTTTCTACATCTTTATTTGTAATTGTATTAGTTTCTGCAAAAGCAGTTGCTATAAATGTAAAAAATAATACTAATATAACATAAAATTTTTTCATATTAATTACCTCTTGCGTTTTTAATTTTATAAGATTGTGATTGACCGTAAGCATCTCTCATCATTATATATGGATCAAAAGATGATTCCATCAAATCGTAAAAATTTACTACTGCATAGCTTGCGTTATCAACTACGTATAATCCTCCTCTAGTAAAGATTATCCAATTATCAAGTAATGGTCTTTTTCCGCCAATTTTAAATATATTATAATCAAATGGATCTATGGCCAATTCTGCACCCCATGTTAATGTTCCTCTTAAATCATTGGGACCTAAAAATGGAAGTATTATATATGGACCAGCTGGAATGTGATATTTTGCTAAGGTTATGCCTAAATCTGTTGTTGGTGGGGTTGTTCCCTGATATCCGGAAACGTCTAGAATTCCAAATACTCCATAAATTGTGTTTATTCCAAAACTATATAAAGATTTTGCTGAGTTTTCAAAATCTAGCTGTAATACGTAATTCATAAAAATGATTGGCATTCTAAAGTTTGATACAATATTATGTATAGATTTTCTAATTCCGGGAGTTGTTATTTTAACATATACATTATAATATAATGGCTTTACTAGATATTTTAATAAAAATGAATTAAAATTAAAAATTTTTCTATTCATTTTTTCCCATGGATCCCATACTTTAATATTGTTATTTGATGATTCTGGCTCATAGTCTAAGTCATAAAAATCATCAGCGTCATTATATTCTTCTTCCAATAGGTTTTTATTTGTATCAATATCTATCTGTCTTGCTAAAGAAATGTTGTGATAAATAAAAAAAGATAAAAATATAAATAAAAACGCTAAATATTTATTTGTTGTCTTTATTATCTTCATTGTCTTTGTTATCTTGTGTTTCTTTTTTTAGGAATTTATTAACTTTGTTATTATAGTCTGATACAATTTTTTGTGTATTATCATTTTCTATGTCGCTTAGTAAGTCCATGGCCTCTTCGTAATCTGGATCTTTAGCTAATATTTTAATTAATAGTTTTTCTGCTTCGTTATTCATATTTTGTAGAACAAGACAATATGCATACATATACTGAGCCTGTAATTCATTTGGCCAATATCTTTTGATTATTTTAAATCTAAATGTTGCATCCCAAAGATGTCCATGTTCTAAATGGTATATACCGGTATCATAATTGGTTTGATATAAATTTCTAAATTTTGTTTTACTGTCATCTATAAAAGCTTTAGCTCGCTGGAATAAAGAAACAGACTGTTTTTTTGTCTTTTCAAAAAATTGTTTAATATTTGTAAGCATTTTTTTATTTACTTTTATAAAACTATATAAGAGAATATAACTAGAAAAATATTTATCAAGTAAATTTTTAAATGTTTAATGTTTTAATTATTGGATTGGACTCTTTATCACAGAAAGTGATAAAAGTTCTAAAGAATGTGGATTGTAATATTTTAGGTTTTGACTTTGATGTTGATAAAATTAATTCATTTTATAGGTCATCCCTTATAACTAATTCACCACATATAATATTGAATGATCTATTAAAAGAATCAGATGTTATAATAATAAATATTGAATATTCAAGATATAAAGATGTATTTAAATTAGTTCCATTTATAAAGGAAAGTTGCTTAATATTGGATACAAATATATATAAGGGTAATATTAATGAAATAAAGAAAATGTTGCAAAATCGTAGAGATAATTTTATACCTTGTAATTTTTTATTATTTCCAAATAATATAATATTAAATTATGACACAAATACGAAGATGAATACAATTCGTCAAGCATCAGATTTCTTTCATAAAATAAATTTAAAAACATCTGTGTTAGATCCAAAAGATAATGACGGAATATTTTGTCGTTTGTATCAAATCCCGTATTTATTTGAGCATGTATTGTTTAAAAATAGTCCATCACATTTTGTGTTGGATAGTAATAAATATGATGATTATGACTTTTTCTTTAATGATATTATATTAAATAAGTCATCTATTTTAAATGGTATTAAAACATTTTTGTCTAATATTCCTGATATGAAGGGAGAATTTGACATTAAAAGATTTTTAGAAGAAAATAGTTTAAATTGTATAAAAACTAAAGTTAATACAAATAAGGTAATTGATGACGATGTGGCAATAAAAATTTTGTTTGAAAAAATTTTTATAAAAAGTTTTATAAGTAAAGATTCTGAATACTATATAGATTTATCATATTTGAATTTTGAGTATCAAAAATATAGTATAAAATCAATTGAAGAATATTATCTAAATAACGTGGAAAATGTAAGAGTTTCATTAATGATAATAAAAGAAAAAATAATTAGTCTGTCTTCGTTTTTACAATTTGATGATATTTCAATTAGCAAAAAACATATAAAACAATTTTTGAGTAATTAAATTAAAAAGTCTATTGTATAACTACAATAGACTTTTAATTATTCTTCTTCTTTGTCAAAATCTCTGATATATTGGGCTATAGATCCCATAATGACATTAATTGCAGTATCTCTGTTTAGATATGTTGTATTAATTGTAATATCAGCCTCTCTATAGATAGGCATTTTTTTGTCATAAATTTCTTTTAAAATTTCTTCTTTATTGCCCTGTTCTAATAAAGGTCTTGTATTTTTTCTTTTAACTCTTTCAAGTAATGTATCAAATTCAACTTCCAAAAATACGGAAATTGCTTTTTCTTTGATTAATTCTCTAATATCTTTGTCATCAAATGCACTGCCGCCAATTGATAACACTTGTGGCTGATGGTTGTTTAAAATCTTTGCAATGGTTTTTCTCTCTATCTTTTTGAAATATTCTTCACCCTTGGTGTTAAAAATATCTACAATGCTCATTCCTTCAGCCTTCTCTATTTCCCTATCGGAATCTATAAATTTTATATTTAATCTTTGTGCAAGAGAAAAGCCAGTTGTTGTTTTTCCAGCCCCCATCATACCTATTAAAATTATAGTTTTTCTATTAGCTGGGTGTATTCTTTCTTCCATTTTTTAAACAATCCTTTTTAATAAAAATTAACTTGAATAATTATAAAACATATAATACCTTAAGAATTATAATATTGGTATTGTAATTTTCAAGTAAATAATGCAAAAAATTTTATCTTTTAATACAATTTTTGTTGGTGTAAATATAATTTTACAAAATGATAACAGTATAATTAATTGTAAACAATTTGAAAGCAAAAAACAATCTGAAATTTTGGTTTCATCAATTGAAAAAACACTTATAGAAAGCGGTTTAAAATATAATGATATAGATATATTTTCTTCAATAATTGGTCCTGGAAATTTTACAGGTATTAAAACAAGCTTAGCCGTTTTAAAAGCGTTAGAAATTTCTACAAATAAAAAAATAATAACAACAGACGTTTTTGAAATTATATCTCATAACATTGATGGGTATGATTATATAATTCTAGATATGGCTAATATAAAATATTATATTAAGGATAAAAATAATAACTATTTTATAATTTATAAAAAAGATATTAAACAATTTATGGAAGAACATAAAAATAAAAAGTTTTTAACAAATGATAAAAATATAGTTTATAACAATGTTATTTTATCAGAATTTTCTAATGAAAAGTGGTGTAATATAATAAATTATAAGGCGAAGAATAAAATTTTTACTACTGATATTATTCCATTATATATTGAAGAAGCTTCTATTACACAAAGAAAAAATTAAATATTTTTTTGTTTTGTAATAAAATAAATGTCATAATAAAAATCAAATAAATTATGTTATTTGATTTTTTACTTTTTCAAAAATGAAATAATAGTATTAAAATTTGTATATAATATAGTTCCCCAAACAGTAATTAAATATAAAAATGATACTAATACTATACAGCTTCCAATATCTTTTGCGATTTTTGATAGCGGATGAATTTCATCTGATATTCTATCAATTGTCATTTCAATAGCTGTATTTGTTAATTCTGCTATTATTATTAAAAATAGCGAGCTTAACAAAATTAATTTTTCAACCACTGTTATTGGAAGAAAAATAGCTACCGGAATTAATATTATAAAAACAAGAATATCTTGCCTAAAAGCTTCTTCAGATTTAAAAGTAGCAATAAAACCATCATATGAATACTTAAACGCATTAAGTATTCTAATAATACCTGTCTTTGTAGTTTTCATATTATTGTTTATGTTTTTTTTATAGAATATAATATAAAATAAATTTTTCAAATATTTTTTGTTGATAAATGTCAAAAATTATGATATAATGATATTATGGAACAAATCTTATTATTATGAAAAATAATATAAATACAGTATTTCTATTAAGGTTTGAAAAAGTTAAATTATGTTTTAATTTTAATAACAACAGACACGCAAAAAATATTTTGTCTGAGATAATGTATCGTTGTATTTTTGGTATGCCGGTTGTTGATTTAAGAATAATAAACCTAAAATTCAATTTTAAAAAACTAAAAGAAGCTGCAAAATGTTTAAAATATATTTTTCAGTATTTTTCAATATTAAACATTAACTTTTACAATAATTTTTTATATCAATAAATCTTAAAATTAATTTGCCTCTTCTTGCACAGCGTTCGTGCTAGAAGATTTTACTAATTCATATTGTTCTTTTATTGAATTTATATAAGAATTTATTTGATCTAAATTTGAAACAATGTTTATATTTGGAGTTAAGCCTGACATGGCAATTAAAATTGTTAAAGGTATTGTGCTTTTTAATGTGCCGCTTAATAAAGTAAAGTTTGCATTTGCGTTTTGAATACTTATATAATTGCTGAATAATTCAAAATTTCCAGTAATTTTTCCATTTATTAAAGGTCTAGAAACGTCAAAACTAAATTGTCCTCCATTCCTTTTTGAATACTTTATATCTCCTGATGATATTTTTTCAAACACAGTCTGATTTTTATCATCATACAATATATTATTAGGATTTATATTATTTAATAATTCTTCATTATTATTTATTTCAAATAAATTTGAACTTAATGTCTGCAGTCCAAAATTTTTAATTATTATTCCACTTCCTATTATTTGAGTATTTAATATATAACTATTTATAAAATTTTCTAAATTAAATCCCTCTGCATATAATACAGAGCTAAAGCCTATTATTCCATTAATATTTTCAATTCCAGTAAATAAATATAGTATTTGAGATATATGTCCTGTGCATCCATTAAAAGTTAAGTTTAATTTTCTATTATATAATAAATTTAAAAATCCAGTTATATTACATTCTCCACCAAAACCTTTTATATTAAAAGTTTTTAAATTTATAGCACCATTATTTATATTTGCTAGCATGTCTAACGTTTCTATTGATGATTTTCTAAACTTTATATTTTTTCCAGATAATTTTATATTTCCAAAAAATCCATCAAAAGTTGGCAATTTAAATAATAAACTGTTAATATCAATATTGTTCATTATTTCAAAATTGTTTAATAAAATATTTGCATTTATTGTTGGCCTTACATTTAAAATATTAATTGATATTGCACCTATAATTTCGTTGTTTAAATTTATATCATATAGATCAAGTAATCCATGAGATGTTTTTATTACAAATTGATAATTTTCTCCCTGAAAATCCTTATATTTTATATTATTTATTTTAAATTTCATATAGGTTGTTAAGTTAAAATTATTTAAGAACAATATTTGATTTTTGAAGGATCTAATATATTGAACATTATCTTTTCTATTGGTTTCTCCTATTATATTATCAAGATTTAAGTTGTCTATTATTGTATCTATAGCAATATATGATATTCCAGAATCAAATTTAATCTCTATTTTATTTTTTGAAATTACATCATTTGTTTCAAATGTTGCGTCATATATTGATAATTTATCATCGGTTATTACTATATTGCCGCTAAGTTTAAAATTATCATTTTTAGATTCTTCTTCTGTTTTTAGGTTCAAATTACTAGTATTTCTTAAAAAATTTAAAAATGAATTTACATTTTTTCCGGTTATTTGTAAAAGATCATTTTCGCCATTTTTTTCTATAGAAATTTTTGCTTGCATTGGAAATTCGCTAGAAAAACTTTCAAAATTTATTATTTTTCCATTTTTGTTTGAGTAAGAAAATTTCATAATAGTATTTAAAATTTCTTTTTGATTAAGAAGTAGTTTTTCTATTTTAATATCAAAAACTGTAGGATTAATTTTTAGATATCTTTCAATATGTCCAAGATATTGATTTTGAGAAGAGGTTGTTGAAGCTTGATTTTCTAAAAATATTGGTATATTTTTTTCATTCATATTTTTATCAACAATACCCGACATATCTTTTATAATTAAGTTATCAAGATTTATAGAAGTAATGTTGAAATTTACATTATTTTGACCGTTTTTATTGAAGTTAAATACCATGTTTCCAGTTCCAACTATATTTTTGCCATTTATATTAATTTCGTTAATATTTAAAATATTATTGTCAAAATTAAAATTTGAAGTTATATCAATATTTGAATTGTCTATAATTCTTTTGAAAAAAATACTTTCAGGATTAAAAATTGTTCTAGCAAATAACTGAGGGTTTATAATATTAAATTTTGACTGACCATTTGCTTTTTTATTTTTATAATCAATACTTAGATTAACATCTACTCTAAATGCTAACGAATTTAGATTAATTTTGCTAGTAAACGTTTCATCTTTTTTTGCTATTGAAATATTGGTATTTAATGTTTGTTTATTTGATAACATTGAACCATTTAGGGTTATATTGTTTTTACTGTAGATACCATTTATATTAATTTGTTCAAAATCCCTTGTGTATTTTATACCATTAATTTTTATACTATCATTTTTGAGGCTTATTTTAATACTATTATTTTGCAAGGCTCTTTCGTAATAGTTTTTGATTATTTTTGAAATGATATTGTCTTCTCCATTTTTAGTTTCTTGTAAATTGAAGCTGCCATTTTCTATCTCTATTTTTGTAATAACAAACTTTTTCATTATTAAATTTTTTGGAGATAAAAATAATTTCATTTTATTTATGTTAAAATTAACTAAAAAGTTATTTTCTGTTAAGTTTGTTGCTGTTATATTGTCTACAATTATATGTGGAGTTGGAAATGATTTAAATGATATATTTCCATTTATTGTTAGACTTTGTTCCTTGGGAGATCCTAGTTTTATTATATTATATATTTCAGTATTTATTTGCTCTTTATATTTATCAAGCTTTATCATTCCTTGTAATGAAAGCATTCCAATTAGAATAATAACAAATAATGCTAAGATAGCCATTATAGCTATTTTTGCTATTCCTAGATTATTACTAAAAACAATTTCATTAGAGGATTTTTCTTTTGCTGCCATATACTTATACCAATTATTCTAGAACACTATTTATTACATTTAAAATATTATCATCCGCTTCTGGAACTGCTAATTTTTTAGCATTTTTTGACATCATTTCAAGCTTATTTTTATCTTTTATTAGGTCAAAAAATAATTTTTGAAAATCTTTTATATTAAAATCTTTCTCTAAAACCATTATACCAGCATTATTTTGTTCAAAATTTTGTGCATTTACTTCTTGCCTATTATTTCCTCTATTTGTTAAAGGTATTAAAATACTTGGTTTTCCCGCGATAGCTGTTTCGCATAAAGTTCCACTGCCGGCTCTCCCAATTATTAGATGTGCTTTTGATAGAAGCTCGTCCATATTATTAAAAAATGGCATTACGGTTGCATCAAGATTTATTTTGTTATAGTATTCTTTTACAGTGTTAACAAATTCCTCTCTAACTTGATGGTATATTTTTAGTTTTTTTTGCTCGCTTTTATGATTTTCATCAAAAATTTTAGGTAGGTATTCACTAAAAATTCTTGCTCCTCCACTTCCGCCAGTTATAAGAGTGATAAATTTTTCGTTTTCTTTTGGATATTCATAATTAACTTTGTATAAAGCTTTAATATTTTCCCTAACAGGACTGCCTGTATACACAATCTTATTCATATCATCAAAATTTACACCATATAATTCATAATATGTTGTCATTATTTTTTTAGCATACTTTCCAAAAATTTTATTAACTTTTCCTATATAAGCATTTTGTTCGTGCAAAATAAATGGTATTTTACACCAGCAGCACGCCATTAATGTTGGCAGAGTTGCATAACTGCCAAACCCTATTACTAAATCGGGCCTTTCTTCTTTTATTAATTGTTTTGCTTGAAAAAAACCACTTAGAATATTTTTTATATCTGAGAAAGATCTTATATTTTTTCCAGCATTTATTATTCTATAATTTAAATTGCATGATGAATATTTTTCGTAAATTTTATCGGCTACTATACAAATATTATTATTTCTGCTTGTTAGTTTTTCTGCTACAGCTATTGCCGGAAAAATATGTCCACCAGATCCGCCTGTTGCTAAAAAAATTTTAAATGTTTTATTCTTATCTATCATATTATTCCATCCAAACATTTTTAATGTGTTTTATTAATAAATTTTTATTTACTAATATAACATCAACTCTAATATTAAAATTAGAATAGTTGTTGTATTTATTCAAGAAAATTTTTAAACAATTCGCTATTCTATATAATTGCCTTATATTGACAGCCTCTCCTACTTGTATATTTTTATTGCTTCTAGCTTTAACCTCAATTGCAATTAAATCTTTTCTACGGGTCATTATCAAATCTATTTCGCCAAGCTTTGTTTTATAGCGATGTTTTATAAGCCTATAACCTTTAAAAAACAGTATAAATATTACATAATATTCAGCTAACAATCCAAAAAAATAAGATATTTTTTTCTTTAACATTATTGTATTTTGTTAATAAAATTTTCTAGTTCCTCAAAAGAGTTGTAGTTAATAACTATCTTACCTTTGTTATTTTTGCTGTTAAACTGTATTTTTGATTTTAATTTAAGCTTGTTTGATAAATTATCCTCAATCTTTTTAAAATACTCCTTATTTATCATATCAATTTGAGCTTTTTTAATTTTATTTTTTAAGTTAGCTTTTTTATTATTATAGTCTCTAACTAATTGTTCTGTTTCACGAACACTCAAATTATGTTCTATAATCATGTGGGCTATTTCTACGGCTTTATCACAATTAATTAAGGCTCTTGCATGTCCCATATCAATTTCTTTTTTGTAAAGCATTTCCTTAACTTCATCAGGCAAATCAAGAAGTCTAACTATGTTTGCTACATGGCTTCTGCTTTTTCCAACAAAGTTTGCTACATCTTGTTGGGTATAATTAAAATCTTTAATTAATGAGTAGTAAGCTTCTGCTTCTTCCATAACTGATAGATCGCTTCTTTGAATATTTTCAATAATTGCTAAGCTTAATGCATCTTTATCGCTAAATTCTTTAATTATTGCCGGCACCACTTCTAATCCAATTAATTTTGCGGCTCTGTATCTTCTTTCTCCTGCAATAATTTCAAACATTGATAAGTCTTCAGCTAATTTTCTAACTACAATTGGTTGCAGAATTCCATATTCTTTTATAGATAAAGATAAATCTTTTAATTCATCCTCATTAAAATATTTTCTTGGTTGAAATCTATTCGGTTTTAGCAAATCTATTTTTAATTTTTGAACTTTATCAGCATTTAAATCAATAGCCATTAAATCGCTATTTAGATTTAATTTTTTTTCTCCTAATAGTGAACTTAATCCTCTTCCCAATTTATTTGTAGTGCTCATGTTTTACTAAAAATTTAAGACTTAAATAGAGTATAAAATAAAAATATTATTTTTCAATTATTATTATATTTATAGTTTTTTAAAATTTTTTCTAGTTCCTTATTATCAAATGTTATATTGGCTATTCTACAAAAATCTTCTTTAGATATTCCATATTGTTGTTTGTATAGAATATCAACGCTTCCAAAATATGCTTCTGTTTCAAAATTAAATCCTAATTTGTTTGCATAGTATTTTACTATATCTTCACTTAGAGCTTCAATTTCTATATAGCTTTGTAAAAACGGCCATGTATCTATTACAACTTCCGCATCTTGGTTTGACCATATTTCTCTAAAATTCTCCTGATAGGATCTTTCTTTAAAATTTGTTTGATCTAGCATCTCAGATGCCTTATCAAAGTCATTTACAATAATTTCTATTTCATTAACGCCATTAATTGATTTATCAACTATGTTCTTATAGGTCATGGTTATCTTATCACCTTCATCTCTAACTCTAAACCATTTTCCATTTGCTTCAGAATCAAATGTTTTTCTTTTCATTAAAAATTCTTTTTTAATTAAATTAAAATTTAAAGATGATAATTTTCTTCTTATTTCTTCTTTATTATCTATAAAAAATTTTGCTTCTATTTCTTTATTCATATTATAAAGTATTAAAAACTATATTTATACTAATTTTTATAAATAAAAATTCAATAAAATAAATTAAAGTCTATATATTAACAACATAGCTTCATAAAACAAAAAGCTTGACTAATTAATTATACAATTATAGATTTATAACATAAAAAATAAAGAAATAAAATATATGTCAGACTTAAAAGATGCATTAAACAGAGTTATAGTTCCAATCAATAAAGAAGGTTATTTTGTTATAGCAGTTAGCTGTGTTATAACATTTTTATTATTTATTATAAATTGTTTTTTAGGTGAAATTGGACTTGTTTTGACTTTATTTATAGTTTATTTTTTTAGGGATCCAGTTAGATATTCTCCAGACGATCCAAATGTAGTTTTAGCTGCTGCCGATGGAACGGTTGATGTAATTGAAAATGTAGAAGCACCAAAAGAACTAGGACTAAATTCAAAAACAAAATATCAAAGAGTTAGTATATTTTTAAGCACATTTAACGTTCATGTTCAAAGAATTCCAATGTCTGGCAAAATAGAAAAATTAGAATATATACAAGGAAAATTTTTAAATATCACTAATGATAAATATCATGAAGATAATGAAAGACAAATATGTTTAATGAAGACTAAACAAGGTTTTGATATAATATTTGTTCAAATAGCAGGCATGGTTGCTAGAAGAATAGTTTGCAATCTAAAAGAAGGTCAAGATGTAAGTGCTGGTGAACAATTCGGCTGCATAAAATTCGGTAGTAGAGTTGATATATATTTGCCAAAAGAAGTTGAATTAAAAGTGAAGGTTGGACAAACCATGATTGCTGGCGAAACAGTAATAGGTATTGTTAATAATAAAAATAATAAATAATAGGTTGTATGATGAAAATGAAAAAAAATAAAGATGGACAATTAGATTTTATAAAGTTCGTTCCAACAATGTTATCTTTATTGGCTTTATGTTGTGGTGTTTCTGCAATTAGATATTCTTTTTCTGGATATTTTATGTTTGCAGTATCTTTACTTTTATTTGCTTGTTTTTTAGATGGAATTGATGGAAGAGTTGCAAGATTTTTAAATGTTTCTAGTAGCTTTGGAGCTGAAATGGATTCATTGGCCGATTTAGTTAATTTTGGTGTAGCTCCTGGGTTTATAGTTTATTGTTGGAAAATGAATGAAATTGAATTTAATGGTATTGCTTGGTTTGCGGTTATGTTATTGGCTTGTTGTATGGCAATTAGACTTGCAAGATTTAATGTTGACTTAACAACAAAAGATCAAAATGATCCATTAGTAAAATATTTTTTTAAGGGTGTTCCAGCACCTGCTGCTGCTGGTTTAGTAATATTTCCTTTAATATTGAATTTTAAATTTGGACATGGCTTTTGGGTTGAACCAATTTTTGTAGCAATAAATACTTTAGTTGTTGCCCTATTAGCTGGAAGCACTTTGCCAACGCCATGCTTTAAAAAAATTAAAATAAAACCACAATACAAAAATGTTGTTTTAATTGTTGCTGCAATGTTTGCTGTATTATTTGTATCTAGTCCATGGTTAGCCTTTTCTGTCCTTGGATTTTTATATATATTGAGCATTATTGCAGGTATTTTTGTTTATTTATATTTTAAAAAAGAAAAAAATAATCATGTCAAATAGTCCATTAAAAATTATAGATTTAAAAAAACATTTTGGAGATCATGTTGTTCTTGATGGTATAAATTTTGAGCTTAAGCAAAATGAAATATTTGGCTTGATAGGTTTAAATGGTGCTGGAAAAACAACATTAATAAAAATAATTCTTGATTTATTAAACGCTGATAGCGGAAATATTGAAATTTCTGGCATAGCTTCAACTTTAACAAAAAGTAGGGAAAAGTTAAGATATTTACCTGAAAAATTTCAAGCATCCTCAATGTTAAAAGGACTAGAATTTTTAAAAATATTTAATGGTTTTGATAAAACCTATAAGCCAACTAATCAGGACTTAGAAAAAGAAATTTTTAGACTTGCAGACCTTTTATCTTTAAACAAAGATGCTTTAAATTTACGTGTTTCAAAATATTCTAAAGGTATGACTCAAAAACTTGGCTTGATATCAACATTTTTAGGCGATTCAAACCTTGTTATATTAGATGAACCAATGAGTGGTTTGGACCCAAAGGCTAGAATATATTTAAAAAATTTACTTTTAGAAAGTAAAAAACAAAACAAAAGTGTGTTTTTTAGTTCGCATATTTTATCAGATATTGATGAAATATGTGATAGAATTGGAATTTTATGTAATGGTAAAATTTGTTTTATTGGCACACCAGAAGAATTAAAACAAAAGCACTCAGAGTCATCTCTTGAAAAAGCTTTTCTAAAAGAAATAATGTAATTTTATTTTTAAATATAATGAATTAATAAGTTTATTTTTAATAAACTTATTTTTACTTTCCAATACAAAATTTAGAAAAAATATTATCTAAAATTTCTTCTGAATTAATTTTACCAGTAATTTTACCAATACATTCAGCAGCCATTCTTATATTTTCTGCATTTATTTCAATAGGCAAAGAAAAATTAAACATTTGCAAGTAATTTAAGGCATTTATTAATTCGTGTCTATATCTTTCATTTGTTATTGTAGTGTCAAGATTTGGAGATACAATTGATTCTAATTTATTTTGTAGTTTTTTTATAAATATATCTAGATTTGTTTTATTTGTTAATGAAATTTCTATAATTTGATCACTTTTAAAATTAAATTCTTTTAAATTAATTTTCTTGTTGAGATCAATTTTATTTAATAAAATTATTGTATTATCATCCACTAATTCTAATATTTTTTTGTTTATTTTTAGATTGTCAACTGATATAACTAATATTTTTAAATCGGCTATTTTTGCTTTTTCTATTGCTCTTTTTACACCCTCGTTTTCTATTATATCTTCAGTTTCTCTAATGCCAGCAGTGTCATATAAAATAACAGGTATTCCATTTATATCAAGATTGACTTCTAAAACGTCTCTTGTTGTTCCAGCAATATTTGAAACTATAGCAACATCACGTTTTGATAAGTAATTTAAAAGTGTTGATTTTCCAGAGTTTGGCTCGCCAATTATTGCTATATGAAATCCGTCTCTTATTTTTTCACCAACTCTATTGTCATTTAGATTTTGATTTATTGTATTTATTATATTTTGTATTTTTTCATTTATTTCGTTTTCTAGATCTTGAGGAATTTCTTCTTCAGGAAAATCAATAAATGCTTCAATTATTGATAAAACTTCAACTATTTTTTCTCTTAAATGGTTATAAAAATTAGAGTTTTTACCCTGCAGCTGATTTATTGCTAGTTTATGTTGCAGTTCTGTTTCAGACCTTACTAAATCTGCTATTGATTCGGCTTGCATTAAATCAATTTTTCCATTTAGGAATGCTCTTTTTGAAAATTCACCGCGTTCAGCGAGTCTTACATTTTCCACTGATAATAATATTTTTATTACTTTTGCTATTATATAGCTAGAACAATGCAAGTTTAATTCAACTATATCTTCTCCAGTAAAGCTATTTGGTCCCTTAAAATATATTACTAAAGCTTCATCCAATGGTTGATTTTTATCATCTTTTAAAACACAGAGAGTTGCTTCTCTGTGTTTTAACTGTTTTGTTATACCAAGTTTTTTTATACACTCATTAACTTTTTTGCCGGAAATTCTTATAACATAAATACTACAATTTCCCTTTAAAGTTAATGGTGCAAAAATTGTATCCATTTACTATTGATTCATTGTATTTTCTTGAACTTTTTGAGGTGTATTATTATTTATTTGTTGTTGAACCTGTTGTTGAACCTGTTGTTGAGTGTTTAAATTTGGCTGTGCTTGATTATTGTTTGTTATAACTGGCTGTTCAACTGTTGTTTGAGTTTGATCTTGACTATTGTTATTATTTGTTGGATTTTGAACAGTATTATTTTGAGGATTCTGATTATTAGTATTCATTTCTGTTGTTAAATTCATAGGTTCTACAGTATGAACCGAATTGTCCATGGCATCATTTGAAGTTGGCATTTGATCTTCTTCAATAAATACTCCGATTTCATCATTTCCTATATTATCCATTGGTTCAATTACATTAATATCTTCAAAATCTGGATTATCAATATTTTTTACCTCATTTTTTTCTTCTTCTGTCAAAGGTCTATCTTCATGAGTTAAAGGTTGTCTTTCTTCCTCCATGTCGTGCCTGTCCATAACTCTATAAATCTCTTCTTTAGTGTCGTTAAAAGCTTTATCCATTTCGTCCTTTATTACGAGTTCATCATCATGTAAATTGCCAACATCTCCTTTAAAAGAACCGGAGAATTTAACACCTAATGCAAAGGCAAAAGCTATAATAACAACAAATAATACAAATTTTAAAAACTTAATCATGGTATAAAAACAAATATTTAACTATCGTAAAAATAATTAATATTTTTTTAAATTGCAAGAAATTTGTATTATGTATGTAATAAAAGTTTATATAAAAACTAATATTTTATAATAATTTTTATAATTAATTTATTATGCATAAAATTACCTATAAGTTATGCTTGACTATAAAAATATTTTTCTTAAAATCTAAAAGAATATTGAAATAATTTAGTAGAATAAATTATAGTTATTTAATTTTTATATTTTATTATGAGCAATTTTAAGTCAAAATTTTTGCAGGAATGCGAAGCGAGAGGTTTTTTAAACCAATGCACTAATATTGAAGAATTGGACAAACAATTGTCTGAAGGTAAACCGGTTATAGCCTATTGGGGAACAGATCCAACAGGAGCTTCGTTGCACGTTGGCCATTTATTCTCTTTGATGATGATTAGACTTTTTCAAAAATGTGGAAATAAGCCAATAATTCTAATAGGCGGTGCTACTGGACAAATTGGAGATCCAAGTGGAAAAGATAAATCTAGACCAATGATGAGCCTAGAAACTCTTAATAATAATAAAAATGGCATTAAAAAATCTATTGAAAAATTTATAAAGTTTGGAGATGGAGAAACAGATGCAATATTGGTTGATAATTATGATTGGTGGAAAGACACTAATTATTTGAATTTGCTAAGAGAGATAGCACCACATATTTCTGTTAATAGAATGCTAACATTTGAATCTGTAAAACAAAGACTTGAAAAAGAAGACCACATGAGTTTTTTAGAATTTAACTATATGATTCTACAAAGTTATGACTTTTATCATCTATATAAAAACTATAATTGCACACTACAATTATGTGGTGGCGACCAATGGGGAAATGTTGTTGCAGGAGTTGAATTGGTTAGAAAATTACAGTTTGTAAAGGGTGATGTTGAAAAAGGCAAAAAGACAGAAGTTTTAGGTTTTTCAACTCCACTATTGCTTGACGCAAATGGTAAAAAAGTTGGAAAATCAGAGGGTAATGCCATATGGATTAATGAAGATCTATTAAGTCCATACGAGTATTTTCAATATTTTAGAAATGTAAATGACAGAGATGTAATAAGATTTTTGAAAGTATATACAGATCTACCGACTGAAGAAATTAGCAAATTAGCGACACAGAACATAAACAACATAAATAATCTAAAAAAAATACTAGCCTTTGAAGCTACAAAATTATGCCATGGAGAAGAAAATGCTAAAAAAGCTATGGAGCAAGCTGAAAGTATTTTTGAAAATAATTCAATTGACAATTTGCCAAAACTTGAATACAAAATACAAAATGATGAAAAATCAATTTTTCAACTTTTAAAAAATTTAGAACTGGCACTATCCGGTGGTGAAGCAAAAAAATTAATTAGAGGCGGAGGTGTAAGGATTAACAATGAAAAGGTTGAAAATGAAAATCTTGACATATCTCAAATGAAAGAATTTAAATTGTCAGTTGGCAAGAAAAAGCATTTTTTAATAGTGATTAAATAGAATTTATATTTAATTTAATTCATTGATATATTCTAAATATAGAATATATCATTGTTTTATATTTTTGTTGACTATTTAAAATAAAATTATATCATTAAAAACAAGATATAAATAAGTGTTATATGGACTCTGATAAAATATATCAATTATACTATAAAGATAATAATCCAATACAGCCAATTAAGGGTTTTTGTGCTGCTGTAGAAAATGATTGCGTTATCAGAAAAGCTGCTGAGAAAATTGGAGTTGAACCTGCCACAATTTCAAAGCAAATAAAGGCATTAGAAAGAAAACTTGGTGTTGAATTACTTGAAAATAAAGATAATTCTGATAGAAAGGGCAGTAAATTAAAATTAACAAAAGAAGGTGAAAAATTTTATGAGAAAGCTAAACCTATAATGATTGAATTAGATAAGTTGTTTTTAGAATATTCTCATGAAATGAATGTTATAAATGAGTCTTCTCTTAATATTGCTACAACATCATTTATGGTGCAAAAATTAGTAGATTTTATATATCTTTTTAAGAAAACTATAAGCGATCCAGAATCTAAAAATATTAATATAATTGCAATAAATCAAGAAGATGGGATAAAGATGCTATTAGATAAAAAAATTGACATTTTTATTTCAAATAGAGAGGAAGCAGTAAAATTACCATATAATGTTGAATTTATCAAATTAACAGAATATATACCATATTTAGTATTATATAAAGGACATCCATTGGGAAATGTTAAATCTGAAAATATAACTGTTGATGATCTTATAAATAGTGGTTTGGGTTTTAATTATGAAGAAATAACAATAAATACGTTAAAGGGATTAATTGATGACTACAATATAAAAAGTAAAGTATTAATTACGACATCAACAAATAATTTAGAAATACAAAAAACTTTTATTAGAAATCAAATGTGTGTCTGTATTATATTTAATATATTTTTAAACAAAGAAGATAGTAAATATTTTATATTTAAAAATATGAAAAAGCTTTTATCAAGTGGCAGCTATGGATATTATGTTCTAAAAAATAATAAAAAAGTATTCTTACAAAATTTTATAGACTTTATAAAAAAAGAAAAAAATGTTATATTTGATAATAGTTATCTAGAATGAAAATCTTTTTCTTTTATAGTTACTTGAATATATTGTCTAATTTCATTTAAATTGTTTAATACATACTCATTTAATTCTTTATTATTTTTTACATTTTTACCATTGTATATAATACAATGCAATGGTGTATTACTGTGGTAATATATATCGCAATTATTATTTAAAGACATTCTTATAGCAACGGGAATTGTTTCGTCAAATAAATATTTTTTACTTTGTTGTATAAATAAATCTTTAAAATCTATAACCTCACCTCTTCTTAATAGTCTATTACAAAATGTGTTTGCTTCAAAGTCATAACATCTGTTAATTAAACCATCGGATATTTTCATAGCAACTTTTAATTTGTTTTCTATATCTTTATATTTTGGATTATTATAGTAATGATTATAGGACATATATTCAAGTTTCGGCATTAAATCTGTTTCTTCAAATATGGTTGTAATATCGTTATTAGTTTTAAAACTATCATCTATTTTCTTGTCATTAGAAAAAGAATTAATTCCATCTATATTTTTTAAAAGCCACTCTTTACTTTCCTCTAAGCCATCTTGATATGATATATTATCAAACTCTTTTCTTATCTCTAATGGTATTAATTCTTCTTTGTCTATGTTGTGTTTTTTAAAATATTCAGCACAATGATTATAATAAAAAACATGACGTCTTAATGTATCACCAACCATTAATGTTAATTTATTAACTTTAAATTCTTTATCTTTATATTTTATAATTTTACCCTTAAGAAGCTTTTGCAAATCGCTTATAATCATTTTAAAATTATCACCCATATAATAACTGTTTCCAAGGCTTATAAGTAATGTTAAAGTGATATTATCAATATTGTTTTTATAGAATCCCTCCAATACTTCAGATAAATTTAAATAATTATAGTATAGTTTATTATCCATTTTCTTTAAAAGTTTTTAATTTAATAAATATTTATTCACACAATAAAAATATTATATGACATATTTAATAAAATTACAAGCTATTTATTTTTATATAATTAATTATATAAAAATACTGCTTATAATTAAAATTCATTTATATTATAAATTATAAACAATATTTTTATTTTTTCAATACAAAACTATAAAGGTAAATTATCGTGCTTTTTTCTTGGCAATCCAACTTTTTTATTTCTTAAAAACCTTAAAGAATCACAAATTCTTTTTCTAGTGTTTTGTGGGTGTATAATTTCGTCAATATAACCTCTTGATGCTGCATAGAATGGAGTTGAAAATTGTTCTTTATATTCTTCAATTTTTTCTTCCCTATCCTTTCCCTCTAGATTTTTATAAATAATATTTATTGCTCCTTCTGCACCCATAACTGCAATCTCTGCATTACTCCATGAATAGTTTATATCGCTTCTTAAATGCTTTGAATTCATAACTATATAAGCACCACCGTAAGCTTTTCTAGTAATAACACTGATTTTTGGAACAGAAGATTCTGCATAAGCGTATAATAATTTTGCACCGTGATTAATAACTCCATTGTGTTCTTGATATTTACCTGGCAAAAATCCTGGGACATCAACAAGAGTAATTAAAGGTATATTAAATGCATCGCAAAATCTTATAAATCTTGCTCCTTTTCTTGAAGAATTTATATCTAAACTACCTGCTGCTTCTAATGGTTGGTTGGCAACTATACCAACAGTCCTGCCTTCCATTCTTGCAAATCCAACAACTATATTTTTTGCAAAATTTGGCTTTATTTCAAAAAAATCTCCCTCATCTACAATTTTATATATTAGTTCTTTAATATCATAGGCTTGACTTGGATTTTCAGGAACTAATGTATTTAATGAAGTATCAACTCTTTCAGCATCATCTTCTGTTTGTAAATATGGAGGTTGTTCTTCATTACTCAATGGTAAAAAGTTAAATAATCTTCTAATCTGCAATAGAGTTTCAATATCGTTGGAGTAAGAATTGTCAGCAACACCACTTATTTCAGTATGAACTTCTGCACCGCCTAATTCCTCTTTAGTTAATTCCTCATGAGTAACAGTTTTTACAACGTCTGGTCCAGTTAAAAACATATATGAATTATTGTCAACCATAAATGTAAAGTCAGTTAGTGCAGGAGCATAAACAGCACCACCAGCACATGGTCCCATAATAACAGAAATTTGAGGTATGACACCTGAAGCATCAACTATTCTTTGAAAGATTCTACCAAAACCGCCAAGTGCATCAACACCTTCTTGTATTCTAGCACCACCAGAATCATATAATCCAATTACAGGAGCTTTAGATTTCATGGCCATAGATATTATTTTTTCAATTTTTCTAGCATGTGCCTCTCCTAAAGATCCTCCGCTAACAGTAAAATCTTGTGCAAATACAAATACCATTCTTCCATTAATAGTGCCAGAACCTGTAACAACACCATCGCCAGGATATTTTTTTTCCTGCATGTTGAAATTGATACATCTATGTTCCATAAATATTCCAAATTCTTCAAAAGATCCATTGTCTAATAAAACTTCTATTCTTTCTCTAGCGGTTAATTTTCCTTGTTTATGTTGTTTTGCTATTTTTTCAGCTCCACCGCCCAAAAGAGCCTCTTCTCTTTTTTGATTAAATTTAACGTAATTCGTATTATTTAACATAAATTTATAAAACTTTTATTCCTTGTTAAAAGATTAATTAGATTTTTGAATTAATCAAGAAAAAAATATTTAATACAATATAATTAACAATTTTTAATATATTTTATTTTATTTTTTTTATTTTAAGTTGCTATGGTATAGCCTATCTATTTATAAACCAATACAATATTAATTTATTTACTATACTATTTTTGCCCCATTAAACATATTTGTTATATTTTGTATTAGATCATCATTTGATGTATTTTGTTGAATATTTGTTTCTTCATCCTGTAATTGTGAATTTTGATTTTTTAAAATATCATCAAGACTAGGTAATCTGCTGCCATAACAAACGTTTATAATTATTATATCCATAATTTTTTTTGCATCAAAATTATTTCTAAGTTCATTTTCTCCTTTTAAAAGAATTTTCCAAATCCTCATTAAAGAACTAAGGTTAATTTTGTCAATAGTGTTTTTTATAATATCAACTTGATCCGTTGGCAAATGGGCTGTTTCAAAAAAGTTTGTTAAAGTTTTTGCCATTATCATATTATGATTTACGTTTAATAGATCCTGCATTAGTGCATTGATATCTAGAGAATAGGAGTATATATTTTCAAACTGCTGCAATGCCTTCTCAGAATCTCCTTCCAGCATGCTTAAGAATAAATCATATATATTTTTTTTACTGCTTAAACCTAGCATTTCTGATACAGTTTTTTCTGTTAAAACTTTTTCATAATTGTTATAACTTAGTGCTCTATCTAGTAATGATAGAGAATCTCTAACAGATCCTTCTGCAAAGCTTGACAATACAGACAAAGCTCCATCCTCAACCTCATAACCTTCTTTTTGGCATATATTCGCTATATGGGATTTAACCTCGTCAAAACTAAGTCGTCTTAAATCAAACCTTTGACATCTTGATAAAATTGTAATTGGAACTTTTCTAATTTCTGTTGTAGCAAAAATAAATTTTATATAGGATGGTGGTTCTTCCAATGTTTTTAACAGTGCATTAAAAGCACTTTTTGAAAGCATATGAACTTCATCTATTATAAATATTTTATATCTTGAATTAACCGGTCCATAGGCAGTGCTTTCTATTATTTGTCTAATATCATCAACACCTGTATGGCTGGCAGCATCAAACTCTATAACATCTTGATCGCTAGAGTTTGCAATTGCCTTGCAATGTTCGCATTCTCCGCATGCATCAATAGTTGCACCATCGCTATGGGAACAATTTAGAGATTTAGCAATTAATCTTGCTGTTGTTGTTTTTCCAATACCTCTTATGCCTGTTAATATAAAGGCATGATGAATTTTATTGTTTTTAATTTCATTTGATAAAGTTTGAACTAGTGCTGGCTGTCCAACTAATTCCGAAAATTTCTGAGGCCTATATTTTCTTGCTAAAACTTGATATTGTTTTTCCATTTTATTATTAATTTTTTATACAAGAATAATATAGTAATATTTTTTTTAAAATCAAATTAAAAACTAATAATTTTTAACTACTTTAATTGTATTTTTGATTAAAGTAATAATTAAAAATAACCATTGGTATTTTTTATAACTAATTACAATAAAAAAATCATAAAATTGATTTTTTTCTTGATTTTAGTTTTATTAAGAATAATAATATTAATATATAATATATTATATAGAGTTATGGCAGGTGGAAGAATTGATAATGATCCTTTATTTTTAGGACTTACAAGACCAAGTATGATATTAGGTGTTACCTATGTATTTGCTGGTATGAATGCTCTTGCTTCTCTTATGTTATTTGTTATGACAAGTAATTTCGTTTATCTATTAGTAGTGTTGCCAACATTACACGGTATAGCATATTTGATATGTTTAAAGGAACCTTTAACACTAGAGATGATTATAATGAAAACAAGTAATTTTATGAAATGCAAGAATAAAACTTTTTATGATGGCACGAACTCTTATGATGTTTATTAAATGGGTTTATATATATTATGATGAAGCTTAGTATTACGCAACCGCCAAAAGAAAAATATTTTAAATGGGAGACATCAGAGTCTATCTATATCCCATATAAAAGCTTTTGGAATTCTAATACTGTATTGCTTAAAGATAATTCAATGTTGAGAGTTATAAAAGTTAGAGGATTTTCTTTTGAAACTGCAGATGATGAAGATATTGATATAAAAAAACAAGCTAGAAATAATTTAATGAAAGGTATGTCGTCAGGTAATTTGGCGATGTGGTTTCATACTATTAGAAGAAGAAGAGAGGCATTTCCAGAAGGTGAAATGTCAAATGTATTCACAAAAAAAGTTAATGATGAATGGAGACAGAGACATGATGGTAATAGATGTTTTATAAATGAACATTACATTACGATTATAAGAAAAGAAGACAAGGGTGGTTTAGCTACTATAGCAGCGTTAGCAAAAAAATTAAGAAACAAGGCTGATTCTGCTGCTGCAGGACGTGATATGAAGGAAAGTTTTAGCGAACTAGAAGAATTGACAGGCAGAGTTTTAAACGGTTTATCAAACTATGTTCCAGACCTATTGGATATTAAAGAAACAAATAATGGAATATTCTCTGAAGTTTGTTCTTTTCTTGGATCAATTGTAAATTGTGGTTATACGCAAAATTATAGATTTATTCCTTATGGGCTTGATAAATATTTGCCAATTAATAAACTATATTTTGGTTCAAAGAATTTTGAAGTGAGATTCCCATTTGAAACAAAGTATGGTGGAATGGTTTCACTTAAAGAATATAGATCTGCTACTAACGCCGGAATGTTGGATGGATTTTTACAATTACCTTTTGAATTTATTATTGCACAGTCATTTCAATTTGTTAATAGAATGATTGCCATTTCAAGTATGCAATTGCAACAGAGAAGAATGATTCAGGCAGAGGATGTTGCTGTATCACAGATACAAGAAATTGATGAAGCTTTAGACGCCGCCATGAGTGGAACATTTGCTTTTGGAAAGCATCATTTGACTGTTATGTGTCTTGATGATAGTATAAAAAGTGTTGAAAATGCTTTATCAATGGTTATAGTTGAGTTGTCAAATGTTGGTATAATGGCAGTTAGAGAAAAAATTAATATGGAGGCAGCTTTTTGGTGCCAATTACCAGGTAATTTTAATTATATAGTTAGGGCAGCAACAATTAATACATTAAATTTAGCAAGCTTTGCATCGTTCCATAATTATCCGTCAGGAAAAATAAAAAATAATCATTGGGGACCTGCTGTTACTGTTTTGAATACGGTATCCGGAACTCCATACTTTTTTAGTTTTCATGTTAGAGACGTTGGACATACAATGATAATTGGTCCTACTGGTGGTGGTAAAACTGTTACAATGAACTTTCTTTGTGCACAATCTCAAAAATTCAATTGTAGAATGTTCTTTTTTGATAAAGATAGAGGTGCGGAAATATTCATTAGGGCTTTAGGTGGTAAATATTCAATAATTGATTCAAGTAAGGTTTCAGGATTTAATCCACTGGCATTACCGGAAACAAGTGAAAATAAAGCATTTTTGAATGAATGGTTGAGAGCTTTAGTTACGGTTAATGGAGAACAAATAACTGCAACAGATATAGCTATTATAAATGAAGCTGTCAATGGTAATTACAAGCTTCCACCAAATAAAAGAATTTTAAGAAATATAGCACCATTTTTAGGAATGTCCGGTCCTGGAACATTAGCAGGGCGTCTTGAAATGTGGCATTCTGATGGTTCTCACGCCAAACTATTTGATAATGAAAAAGATGTTATTGACTTTTTTTCTGCCAAGGCGTTTGGTTTTGAAATGGCGGAAGTATTAAAGGACAAAGTTAGTATTGGACCAGTGCTTTTGTATTTATTTCACAGAATTAATAGCTCTCTTGATGGAACTCCAACAATGATTATTCTTGATGAAGCATGGGCTTTAATTGATAATCCAATATTTGCACCAAAAATTAAAGATTGGCTAAAGGTTTTGAGAAAATTAAATGCTTTTGTGGTATTTGCTACACAATCCGTTGAAGATGCTACTAAATCTAGTATTTCTGATACTTTAGTTCAACAGACTGCAACACAAATATATCTGCCAAATTTAAGAGCGACGGAAGTTTACAAAACGGCTTTTATGTTGTCAGAAAGAGAATTTCAGCTTGTAAAAACTACAGATCCGGGAACTAGATATTTTTTGATAAAGCAGGATAACGGTGGCGTTATTGCAAGAGTTGATTTATCAGGTATGACTGATGTTATAAATGTATTATCTGGAAGAGCGGAAACTGTCTTATTATTGGATGATATAATTAGAGAGATTGGAAGTGATAAGCCAGAAGATTGGTTGCCTATTTTTTATAAAAGAGTGAGGAAAATATGATATTTAAAAAAACCCTTAAAGATATTATAACTATTTTTATTATAAGCACAACTCTTACAACGGCTTGTTTTGAAAGTGCTTTTGCATTATCTGACCGAACTAAAGAAACGCGATATTCTGTTACCACAAGAGATGATGGTGTAAAAATTTTTGAAAGTTCTATTGGTGGGTTAAATATTTTACCTTATCTTTCAGAAACTTCTGGTGGAGATTTATCTGTTGAGCTATCTAATCCATATTGTTTGTCATATACAGCAATATATGCTATCGTTATGTATGCTGGAAATTGGGCTGTTAGATTGACTGCCACTGGAATTCTTCTTAATATGGCGGTAATAATATATGGTATTGCAGCTTCAAAATTTAATAAATATGAAATTTGCGGAGCTGATTGGCTAAATTGGGGAAGCAATGAAGATGTAGATGCCACAGCCTTATCCAATATTAAAAGGTATTATCCCTCTAAAGGTGCGTTTGGCGGATCTAGAAAATTTAGAGTTCAAGAATGTGTTAGCGATATTAGCAAATGCACTTCTGATTTAGTTGATAAAAGTTTTATTAGTAAGAGCGGAAGAACAAGATTAAATATAAATGATAAAGCCTATAGAGAAAGAATATATGATGGTGAAGAGGTTGCTAATACAAATTGTAGAGATCCTCGTGAAGAAGCTAAAGGATATGATGTAAATCAAGATTTAGTTGCAAGAGGTGAGACGCCATATCAATTGTATTATATGAGAGGGTTTGAGAAAGGAAATTATGCCTGCGACAGATTTTTAGTTGGCAAGCAAGAAGAAGGTGATGAATTTGATCAAGCTTATGATTGCTGTGTTGAAGCAAGTAGAAGCGTATGCATAAGGCAAAAGACAGGCTTGCTTAGTGATGTAAAATTTTGTTCAATTGATGAAAAAATATGTGATTTTAATGGCGTTGAGATTGAAATTTTTGCTGGTGAAGATGGAACAAACGATAAATATTGTGCTAGAACCTATAGTCTTTGTCCATATAATTTTAATTTTCAACACGGAACTGAAAAAAAATTATCTTTCGATTCAAGTGCTACAACTGATGGAAGCGATGGAGTAACAGTAGAAAACGAATGCTATGATGCATCTAATGATGAAACGCTTTCTTGTCAAGGAAGAATAAAGAATTTTTACCAATACAATAGACATTGCACTATGGTTGAAGAATACGTTGAAGTTCCAGAAGACATAAATGAATCATATCCTCCATATGTTGATAAATCATGTATAAACTTTGTTGGCAGTTCACATAATCATATTGACGGCGATTATAAAAGCTATAATGGTTATGATAAAATGTTTAAGACCTACAATTCATTTACAGCACCTATTGCTGAATGTTTAACAGAAACATTGAAGAATTTTTTATTTAATAAGGCTGGCCATACTATATGTCAAAAGGAAGGAGAAAGACCGAATAGTGAAGAGACGTGTCCAGGTGGTGTTTATGTAACAAAAGGTGATGATTTATTTAAAGTTCAGAGTATATCTTCTCCAACTATGACACTATTATCTCGTATTCATACATTAATAATGTTGACTTTGGTATTAATGATAACAATATATGGATTCAATCTTTTAACTAATGTAGATAAATTTCATAGAAGAGACATGGTTATAATGTTATTAAAAGTTGTTATTGTTGTTGCTTTTTCAGCTGATGATTGGTGGTATAAACAGATATTTCAATTTACATATGGATTCTCAAATACACTTTCTACAATAACTGGTAAGTTTGGTTTTGATGACACAAAGAGTGCAAAGAAAGAAAGTAGCGACACAGGAGATTCTTTGTTAGGAAGCGATGAGGAATATATAAAATATGATGGATGTTATTTTGGAGATCCGCAAAATTTATTAACAGATGAAAATACGACTATATATTTATCAAATAATTATTCGGCATATCCAGTAGATAGAAGGTATGTCGCATTTTTTGATACGCTTGATTGTAAAATTAATAAATATTTAGGAGTTGGTATGGGTCTAGATGCACCTAATATAATGATGATGTTAGGTATATCTCTTATATGGCCGTTTAATATTGGTATCTATTTAGCTGTTGCTACTTTATTATTAGCATTCTTTGCAATTAATTTTGCAATAAAGGCTGTTTATATATTTGTGGTTTCATCAGTAGCAATGGCCTTGATGCTATATCTAGCCCCAATAATGATACCTTGTATTTTATTCAGAAGAACACATAAAATATTCCAAAATTGGCTAAAAAATTTAATAAGTTTTGCTCTGCAACCAATGGTTTTATTCCTATTCGTTGGAATGGCAATTACTGTTATGGATAAATATACTTTAGGTGATGGTTTATTTGTAGGAAGTGGTATGAATAAAGAATTAGTATGTGGATATGCTTGTATAAGTGATGCTGGAACAGTTATTGATTATACAAACTCTAGGGGTAGCAGTGTTCTTACGGAATTTACAGAAACTTGTACTAGTGGCGAAGAAAATCAAATACTTGATTTAAAAAGAAATAGTGTATTGTGTTTCTTAAATAATATGACAAGCAGTCCTTGGGCATTACTACAGGCATTTGGAATTTTTATTCCAATTCTTAAGGATATATTTTTATCGGATGTTTTAAGCTTTTTAAGAGTAGCATTTTTGTTCTTTATACTGACACAGGTTCTGAATACTATACCTGGTATTGCTGCAAACTTAACTGGTGGTAAAGAATTGCCTGGAACTAAGGCTGGAGATCCATTTGAACTCTATAAAAAAGCTGTTGATATTACAAAAGCTCTTTCAAGAGGATTTAAAGGTGCCGTTTCTAAATATGGTGGCGGCTTTACAAAATGGGGATATGATAAAATTAATAAGTTAAAAGATTACGTTAGTGAAAATAATGAAGCTAAAGAAAGAGCTGAGAAAAGAGGTAATGGCCCTCAAGGAAATGGTGGCGATGTTGGCGTTGAAAAAACTGAACAAAAAACAAATTAAAGGAGAGTAAAATGATTATATTGCAAAATAAAAGAATACTAAAAGAAATTAAGGATTATTGTTCAATATTTTTATTTTTTGTCCTTATTTGTATAATGTTTTCTGGTAATATGGCGTTTGGTGCGGCCACTTGCACTGCGTTTGATACTTCAAGTAGCAATTATTATAATGATAGAATGAATAGATGTAAGTCGCAAACATTAGTTCCATCAATTTCAGAAAACACTTCAACTGAGACTTTGAATGGATATAAAGATTTTGATAATAATATCCCTATAACTTGTGATATAAGTAATATTGAATTTGAATTTAATCCAGATAGTTCCACAAGTGATTATCAATACAACAACAAACGTAAAGCATGTTTAGCTATAGCTTTAACATTTCAAAGCGTTTCAGCAGCATCATTTACAACAGCAGGCTATATATGTTCGGAACCCAGCACAATAAGCAAAGCTAATAAAGTAATATCTACTATTTCTAAAGTAATAGATACTCTATCAGCTATTGCTGATGTTGTTACAACCACCCTTTCTGCTACTTTAACATCATACGTAATTGATCCAAGAATAAGTTTTCATACTGAGTTAGCCATTTCTGCAGGAACTTTAGCTGGTACAGCTATTGCAAGGCTTATTTCTACAGCCGGCATGGATGGAGCTGCATGGACTTGTTTAGGAACGGCTGTAGGTCTTGTTGCTGTCTTGGAGGGCACATATTATGCTTCTTTAGGAGGACAGTTTGAAACTGCAAAAAAACAACTACGCAAAGTTAATGTTTGTGGTAATGATTGGTATTCCTATGCTTATACAGAGTATGATATGCAGAGGCCAATAAGAGAATGGTATCCTCAACATGGATCGTTTTCAAATTCCTATAGTTATAAACTTAATAAAATAATTTCTAAAGAATATAATTGCGAAGGCTTTTTAGATAACTTAAATGGCGGCGGAGATAGTAGTGAAATTAAAGTATCATCGGAAGCTTCAGCATGTAATGAAAGCGTTTGTAAAGCAGAAATTAAACAATGTTTAAGCGAAACAACAACCGCAATTGATACAAATGGAAGAGCATTTACTAAAACAAAATCACTATCTGAATGTATTGAAGAAAGCAGTAAGAGCTGTAATTCATATTGTAGAAAATATATTGCTTCATGCAAGCCAATGATCTCTGCTTTAGATGGAGATGGTATTTGTGATGGTAATGAAGAATTTTGTAAAGATATAAAATCTTATAGTAAAAATTTAAAAAATAGATTTTATAGAGAAACTTTATATAAAGGAAAAGAATTTAAGATAACAAAGGAATATAGAGGAAATAAAGATTATTGTTTTGATCCAAGATTGCCAGAATCAAAAGGATTTAATGGATTAGAACAAAGGTATTATTTTAGAGGAAAAGAAGCTGCACAATATGCCTGCAATAGGTTTGTATATAGTGGGGGGGGATGCGTGCTAGGAGATGGAACTGTAATTACAAAAGATGATCTTACTGTGGCTGGTAATATTACACAGGAAATTGCTGATAGTAATGATGCAAAATGTGCTCAAGCGTTTGAACAGGCTAAAACATGCTGTCAAAATAGAGCAACTCTTGGTATTTGCGTATATGATGAAAGTGCTAATAATAGAAATAATAATACAATGTGCTTAAGAAGTGCTGATTCTGAAGAAACTGATGAAACATGCACATTAGATACAGAAGGAGGAACGAATCCAAAGTTTATAGCATTTCAGAGTCCAGAAAACAGCAGTGATACCTGTATAAAAACCATAGGTTATTGTCCATATGATTTCAATGTTGCTGGAGGAACTGTATTAGAAGAACAGTATTGCAACGGAGATTATACAAGTAGAACATCATGTGGTGATGATTATTATAAAATATGGAAAAAGGGTTCATTTAGAGAACCAACAATGTATTATGGACAGACTAAAAACTTCTGTTTTTATAGAGCTCATTGCACAGAAATGGGAACAAGCGATTATGAATTTGCTGATATAACCTCAAGTAGATATTTACCAAAAGTTTGTTCAGACTTTATTGGCGATTCACAAAATTTACCTGTGCCTTTTAGCATTATTGATTTAAATGGCACTAAGGACGAGTCAAAAAAATTAGTTGCCGGCGTAGACTTTAGTCTAGGAGAATATAGGGGATTTACTGCACCAATAGCACAATGTATAAGGGAAACTGTATATAATATGTTTAATAATGTAGCCGGACAAAGCTCCTGTAAAGATGGTTCTGAACCTAATGATGATGGGTATTGTGGTGAAGATACAGCTGATAGCATCAGAAAAACAAAAATTTGTTCTAAGAATCAGGGAAAATTTTGTACTGATGATGAAAGTGTATGCGGAGTAAATGACGGTCAATGCGAGTATTTATATTATAATTATATAATGGGTGAAAAATTACCTGACGGTGATAATATATTTTATACTATTCAATCTAGACTGCAATTAATTATTAAATTGGCTGCCGTTATCGCTATTATAGTAATTGGAATTAATTTTCTTTTAAGAGGCGAAATGGCAATATTTGATGATATCAGAAAGCCAAAGTTAATTATTGTTGGAATGTTAAAATTCGCAATAGTATTTTATTTTGCGGTTGGAGAAGCATGGCAGACATATTTTTATAAATGGATTGATGCTTCAACTCAATATTTATATTATAAAGCTTTTGATTTATCTTTATTAGATTATAAAGACTATAAAAATCAGGCCGAGGTTAGTGTTTGTGATATAACGACAAATACAGAGACCTGTGAACAAATATCATCATTAAAAGATAATGGAGAAATTTGTAAAGACTTCTCCTATACCGGCGGCGAACAGTCTTTTACAGTTCCAGATAATGTTGAAAGTATTAAATTAGAGGTTTGGGGTGCACAAGGTGGAAATGGAAAATATTCTACAGGTGGTTTAGGTGGTTATTCTACTGGTAAATTAAAAGTGCAGCAAAATGACGTGCTAAAGATTATAGTTGGCGGAGCCGGAGGTTCTTCTGGCGTAGCTGGATACAATGGCGGCGGTAAAGGAAATGAAGCCGGCGGCGGAGGTGGAGGCAGAACTGAGATTTCTACTGACGATACATTATTAATTGTAGCCGGCGGTGGCGGTGGTGGTGCTGAAGCTGAAGGTAAAAATGGCGGTGCCGGCGGAGGCGGATCTGAAAGTGGTAGAGCCGGAACTGACAATGGAAATTGTGCAGGTGCTGGAGGTAAAGATGGTATTGGTGGCGGAACAGGCACAACTTGTAATACAAGTGAAGTTAAATACGGAAAAGGTGAGGCTAGCAAGGGTGGAGATATATATGTAGAATCTGGATCCGAAAATGACATAAAACAAATAGTTTATTCCGGTTCAAATGCACAAACTATAGATGTGCCAGCCGGTGCAACTAAAGCAATTATTGAAATATATGGTGCTAATGGTGGAAATGGAATTAATAATAAATCAAAAGGTGGAAAAGGTGGATATGCAAAAGGTATTTTGAATATAACTGATGATATAAAACAAATTACAGTTGGTATTGGATCTAGTGGTGGAGATATTACAAAACATAATGGTGGTATAGCTCCTGATATATGTGCTTGTAATGGTGGCGCAGCAAATGCTAATTATGATGATGGTGCTGGTGGAGGAGCGTGTTCATGTGTAGTTGTAAATGATAAAGTTATCATGATTGCTGGCGGAGGAGGAGGAGGTGATTATTCTATTTTTAGCGATACAGGTGGTTCTGGAGGAGGTAAAATTGGAGGAGCGAATGGTACTGAAGAAATATTTGGAGGCACACAAAATGGAAGAGGTAATTGTGAACACATTGGTTCATTACAAGAATGTCCTAATAATAATGGGTATGGATGCAGTCCTATTACTTTTGGAGGTGGCGGAGGTGGCGGATACTATGGCGGATGTGCGGGAACAGCTACTGATTGGGCTGGAGGCGGTGGAAGTGGTTATATTGATGAAGATATTTTAACTGATGCCTCAATGGCAAATGGTAAAAATGAAAGTAGTGATGGCAATGGCTATGCTAGAATCACATTTACTGATGATGATGGAAATATAATTTCTGATGATAATTCAAAGGGTATTGGCACTGGCGGCGGTGGTGCAGGATATGGCGGCGGTGCCAGCGGATCATCGGGAAATTCTGGTGGTGGCGGTGGCGGATATGTTAATAAGACAATTTTAACAGAAACTAATGGCGTAACAGGATCAAATGAGGCCACTGGCAATGGAAAAGCTAGAATATGCTATACAAATTATGAAAAAGTAACTACGGATTATTGTAGCACTTCAGAAGAAACTCTTAAAGAGCAGGAAATAACTGATCTATCAATATTTGATAATGGCGAATTACCAACGGGACCATATATTATTTCTGAAGATCCTAAGGTAAATAATAATATAACAACAACTGTTGTAAAAACATATAATAATTGCACTACAAAACCTAGTGTTGATAGTTCTGGGGCTGCAATATATGATTTTAGTGATAAATATGACGGATGTTATTTTGGTGATGCTAAATATCCTGAAGGAAAAGAATATTTGTCTATATTTGATAGTCTTGATTGTAAACTAGCTAACTATTTTAATTATGGACCAAGCACTGATTTACCTGGAATATTGCATATGATAATATTATCACTAGTTTGGAGTCCATTGGCTTTAATAACTGTGCTTTTAGGATTTTTGATATTTATAATAATGTTAATTATAGTAATAGATATACTTTATATATTCCTAATGAGTATTATAGCTATTAATTTGTTAATATATGTAAGTCCTATTGTATTCCCTTCTCTATTATTCCATAGATTTGAAAGTATATTTAATAAATGGCTAAATTATCTTATGAGCTTCTGTTTACAGTTTATGTTTGTTATAATATATGCTGGATTCTTAATAGGAAATTTAGATAATTTTGCTATGGGTAGTGCAAAATATGTTGGTCATGATCCAACAACAGGAAGACTCCCTTCTATAGAATGCAGCGGTGCGACAGACAGTATTCTTTGTTTGTTTGCTCCAAATACAAGCAAAGGAGATACTTATCTAATGGGCGAAAAGGTTGGAAAAATTCTTGGACTTGGTCCTATTATTTCAGTAGCCAATGCATTAGTTCAGGACTTTACTGGAACAGTATTCACGTTGTTAAAATTCTGTTTAATAATGTATGTTCTAATGGAATTTTTAAAGAAGATGCCAGATTTTGTTGCTAAGTTAACTAATGGTACTGCTTTAAATGGTAAAAATATAAGTCTTACTGAGACTATGAAGGGAGTAAAAGATGGAGTTGAAACTGTTAAAAGAGGTGCGATGGGTATTTTAAAGGGTGCTGGTAATAAAGTTTCTAGTGCTGGTTCCTTCTTATATAAAGGTGGCAAGGCGATTGCTGATAAAGTAGAATCAAAGAAAAGAGATGAAGCAAGATCTCGTGGCCCTCAAGATAAAGGTGGTGGTGAAGCGAAATCCGATGATAAAAATAGTAAAAGCAATTCTGGTGATGTCGGAGTAAGCTCTGTTGAGGAAAAAAATGATTAATAATATTGAAGTGTAATATTAGTAAGTTTTAAATGATAAATAATAATATAGCACTTCAAATTATAAAAAAATATAATTTATCTACTAAGAAAAAGTTCGGACAAAATTTCTTAGTAGATGAATCTCTGTTAGATAAGATTGTTTTAAGTGCTGGAGATATAAAAGGTAAAAATGTTCTTGAGGTTGGCCCTGGTCCTGGTGGTTTAACCTATTCAATTTTAAAACAATTGCCTAAAAAATTAATATCGGTTGAAATAGATAATGATTTAATAGAAATATTAAAAAGTGAGTTTGCTAAGTATGGTAATTTTGAGGTTCTTAATGATGATGCTTTAAAAATTGATGAGTCTATATATTTTGATGGAAAGATAAATGTTATTGCAAATCTGCCATATAATGTTGGCACTAGTTTGTTGATTAAATGGATGAAAAATATAAAATATTTTAGTAGTTTTACTTTGCTTTTGCAAAAAGAAGTAGTTGATAGAATTGTTGCCTCTCCAAAAACTAAAGATTACGGTAGGCTGTCGATTGTTGTTCAATCATTGTGCTATGTAAAAAAGGTATTTGATATTAAACCAACGAGTTTTATGCCGCCTCCTAAAGTTATGTCTTCGGTTGTGCATATTATACCAAAAGATAATACGGATAATATAAATGTTGAAAAACTTTCAAAAATAACCTATTATTTATTTAATAATAGAAGAAAAAAAATAAAAGGTGCTATGGAAAATTTAGTGTCTGCTAATATTGTTTCTTCTAATGCGATAAATTTAGTTGATGTTAATAAAAGAGCTGAAGAGCTTTCTGTTGAAGAATTTATTGCTTTATCAAATATGTAAAATAAACAATATATAAAATTATGACAATACATCTTGCTGTAGTCCATAAAATTTTTCTTAATGCAATGATAAATGGTAAAAAAACAATAGAAACAAGGTTTACAAAAGTAAGATGTGCACCATTTGATAGGGTAAATGTTGGGGATAAAGTTTTGTTAAAGGAAAGTGGAAAACCGATTGCTTTTGAATATACTGTTGATAAAGTAGAATATTATATAAATGAGAATGATGGTCTTTTTGATAAATTAAAAGAATATTCAAATCAGATTCAAAGTAATTTGATAGAAAATTTTTGGGAAGACAGAAAAGATAAAAATATATAACATTTATATATATAAAAGATTTAAAACACGTAATAAAAGATTATAAAATATTTAAAAGGGATAGAAAGGGCTGGGTTGTTCTGTGTGAATAATTTTATTTTCTATGTAATTTATTAAAAAAGGAAGATTTTTATTCTTCCTTTTTATTTTGTTGCTATAGGTCAAAACCGTTGCTTTTTTCTTCAACTTTCTTTTTGAGCTTGGAAATAAATTCGTCAACTCCCATAGAAAATTGTTTGTCGCTTCCCAATACTCTTAATGTAATTGAATTGTTTTGTTTCTCTTTGTCTCCAACTATTATTAGGAAAGGAACTTTTGCTAATGAATGTTCTCTAATTTTATAATTTAAAGTCTCGTTTGATAAATCTTTTTCAATTCTAAATCCTTGTTCTTTAAATTTAGAATATAATTCATTGCAATAATCTTCTACGTTTTCGTTTATATTTAAAATTACACCCTGCAATGGATTTAGCCATAATGGGAATTTGCCTTCAGTGTCTTCAATTAAAATACCCATAAATCTTTCTATTGAACCTAATAAAGCTCTATGAATCATAATTGGCTCATGTTTTTCACCATCCTGTCCGATATAGCTCATCTTAAATCTCTTAGGTAAGTTCATATCAAGTTGAATTGTTCCAACCTGCCAATCTCTGCCCATGGCATCCTTTAAAACAAATTCAAGTTTAGGCCCGTAGAATGCGCCTTCACCTGGAAATATTGTAAAGTCAAGATTTAGCTTTTTCATTGCATCGGCTAAAGCTTTTTCTGCTATATCCCAAATTTCTTCACTGCCAATTCTCTTTTCTGGTCTAGTTGAAAGTTTTATAATGACATTTTTAAATCCAAAATCTTTGTAAATGTTTAAACAAAATTTTGTAGTTTCAATTATTTGTTGTTCAACTTGATCTGGCGTGCAGAAAATATGGGCATCGTCCTGAGTAAATTCTCTAACTCTTAAAAATCCGTTTAGTGCACCGCTTGCTTCGTATCTGTTGACTCTGCCAAATTCCGCCATTTTTATAGGCAAATCTTTATAGGATTTTATGCCTTGATTATAAATTAAGATACCACCGGGACAGTTCATTGGTTTTACACAGAATTGAGTATCATCTTCCATCTTTCCGGAATAGTTATGCTCGCCATATTTTTCCCAATGACCCGAGATTTCCCATAAGCATCTGTTCATAATTCTAGGAGTTGAAACTTCAATATATCCGGCGGCCTCTTGTTTTTGCCTCATGTGGTTTACAAGAGAATTAAATATAAACAAGCCTTTAGGGTGATAGAAAGGTGCACCTGGTGCATATTCTGGATCAAAATGAGCTAAATCCATAGCTTTTACGATCTTTTTGTGGTCTCTTTTTTCTGCTTCCTGTAAAAATTCAAAATATTTTTCTAAATCTTCTTTGCTAGCCCAAGCTGTTCCATAAATTCTTTGAAGCATTTTGTTCTTGCTATCGCCTTTCCAATAGGCTCCAGCTACTTTAGTTAGTTTAAAGAATTTTAAATATCTGGCTGATGGAACGTGAGGACCTCTGCATAAATCTATAAAATCTCCTAGTTTATAGATTGTAAGCTTTTCATCAATGGGCAAATCATTAATTAATTCAACCTTATAAACTTCACCTTTGTCCTTAAATAATTTTATGGCTTCTTCTCTAGAAATTTCTTCACATGAAAATTTTATATCCTCTTTAATTATTTCGTTCATCTTTTTTTCAATGGCAGGAAAATCGTTTTCGGAAAAAGGAGTTTTTCTATCAAAGTCATAATAAAACCCATTTTCAATAGCTGGACCTATAGCAATTAAAGTGTCAGGAAATAATTGTTTTACTGCATAAGCCATTAAATGTGAAGTTGAATGTCTAATAATTTCTAGGCCTTCTGGCGAAAATTTATCAATAAATTCAATATTGCAATCTTTATTAATTTCTTTTGACAAATCAGCTGCTTTACCATCAATTTTCATTGCAATAGAACCTTTTGGAGCATCATCGCCTAAAGCTTTTAATACTTGAAATCCATTAACAGAATTATCAAATTCTTTAATAGAACTATTTATATTAATCTTGATCATTTTTATTATTTTAATTTATTTTTAAAATAAAACACATACAGTGCGGTGGGGTCAGGTCGCTATTTAGAGACCCGATATGGTGGTAATGAATAAAGTTTTAAAATTAACCATAATATTTTCTAATTTATTCACATATAATATAATAATAAATATTTTTTAAAATGCAATAATATATTTTATAATTTTAGATTATATTAATTAAGTATCAAAATTTGTTATTATTTTTTTAGATTTTTTTATATAATTTATATAAAACATTATTAAAAGCTTATTTTTCAATATAAGAAATTTTTTAATTTTTTTTAATTTTTTTCTTGACTATTAAAATTTTACGTTTTATAATAGATGAGGTGAGATTCGGAAAATCTTTTAAGTTGTTTTAAGAATTTATATTTTTTTTGAAAAATTTTTAAAAAAAATTAAAAAATTTCTTGACTTTTATTTTTTTCTGTTTTATAATAAATCTCGCATGTTGTTTTTTATTGTGAATTAATATTAGTACAAAGTATTAAAAAGAGTTCAGAATTATTTGTAATTTAATATTGGTTTTTACTGATTTTAAACGAAAGATAATTAAGTTATAGATTTAATTCTATATATAGTTAATTTACTTTGTATACTCTAAAAAAGCAAAAGAAGGGCATTTGGTGGATGCCTTGGTGTTGGAAGGCGATGAAGGACGTAATAGACTGCGATAAGTTTCGGGGAGCTGTCAATAAGCATTGATCCGGAAATTTCCGAATGGGGAAACCCACCCGTAAGGGTATCTACAACTGAATACATAGGGAGTAGAAGCGAACCTGGTGAACTGAAATATCTAAGTAACCAGAGGAAAAGAAATCAATTGAGACTCTCCTAGTAAGCGACGAGCGAACGGGGACCAGGCCAATGTCATTTGTGTAAGAACTAGAATAAATTGGAAAGTTTAACCATAGTGGGTGATAGTCCCGTATAGGTAGAAAGCACAAATGAATACGAGTAGAACGGGACACGAGACATCTTGTTTGAAGATAGGGGGACCATCCTCTAAGCCTAAGTACTAACCAACAACCGATAGTGAACCAGTACCGTGAGGGAAAGGCGAAAAGAACCCTGATAAAGGGAGTGAAATAGAACCTGAAACCGAATGCCTACAAGCAGTCAAAGCAGATTTATTCTGTAATGGCGTACCTTTTGCATAATGGGTCAGAGAGTTAATAAATAAAGCAAGCTTAAGCCGTTAGGTGTAGGCGTAGCGAAAGCGAGTCTGAATAGGGCGATTTAGTTTTATGTATTAGACCCGAAACCGGGTGATCTAGTTATGGTCAGGTTGAAGGTGGAGTAACATCCACTGAAGGACCGAACTCATTATCGTTGAAAAGATATGGGATGAACTGTGACTAGGGGTGAAAGGCTAATCAAACCCGGACATAGCTGGTTCTCCGCGAAAACTATTTAGGTAGTGCGTTGTGTGGTTATTATTGGGGGTAGAGCACTGAATAGGCTAGGGGGTCCAAAAGACTTACCAACCCTAATCAAACTCCGAATACTGATAAATATAACACAGCAGACAGTCTGTAGGCGCTAAGGTCTATGGTCAAAAGGGAAACAGCCCAGATCGCCATCTAAGGTCCCAAAATCATCATTAAGTGGGGAAGGAAGTGAAAAAACCAAAACAGCTAGGAGGTTGACTTAGAAGCAGCCATCCTTTAAAGAAAGCGTAATAGCTCACTAGTCTAATTAAGTTTTTTTGCACCGAAAATCTAACGGGGCTAAAATGATGTACCGAAGATGCGGGTTCGTATGTTGAATACGAGCGGTAGCGGAGCATTCCGTAAGCCTGTGAAGGTGAACTGTGAGGTTTGCTGGAGGTATCGGAAGAGAGAATGCTGACACGAGTAACGAATAACAGGGCGAGAAACCCTGTCACCGGAAGTCCAAGGTTTCCTACGTAAAGCTAATCTTCGTAGGGTTAGCCGGCTCCTAAGGCAAGGCCGAAAGGCGTAGTCGATGGAAATCAGGTTAATATTCCTGAGCCAGTGGGTGAGTGACGGATTCTGAGTTTTGTATGTGCTTATTGGATTGTACATGCAGGGCAATGAGTTCCAGGAAATAGCCCCCACATTAGGCCGTACCAAAACCGACACAGGTGGACAAGTAGAGTATACTAAGGTGTTTGAGAGAACTATCTTGAAGGAACTAGGCAAATTACACCCGTAACTTCGGGAAAAGGGTGACCTCATCTAGGCAACTAGAAAAAGGTGGCACAGAAATGGGAGTGGCGACTGTTTATCAAAAACACAGGGCTATGCAAAATCATGAAGATGAAGTATATAGTCTGACGCCTGCCCGGTGCTGGAAGGTTAATTGAAGCGGTGCAAGCTGCAGATCGAAGCCCCAGTAAACGGCGGCGATAACTATGATCGTCCTAAGGTAGCGAAATTCCTTGTCGGGCAAGTTCCGACGCGCACGAATGGCGTAACGATCTCTCCACTGTCTCCAAGATAGACTCAGTGAAACTGGATTCTACGTGTAATACGTTGTACCCGCGGGTAGACGGAGAGACCCCATGCACCTTAACTATAACTTTACACTGATTTTAGATTTATGTTGTGTAGCTTAAGTGGGAGACGTCGAAGCCTGGACGCTAGTTCAGGTGGAGTCAACAGTGAAATACCACTCTATATAAGTTTGAAATCTAACTAGATGGCATGATCTGCTATTAGGACAATGTATGGTGGGTAGTTTGACTGGGGCAGTCGCCTCCTAAAGAGTAACGGGGGCGTGCAATGGTAGGCTCAGACTGAACGGAAATCAGTTTAAAAGAGTATAATGGCAAAAGCCTGCTTGACTGCGAGACTGACAAGTCGAGCAGAAACGAAAGTTGGTCATAGTGACCCGGTGGTTCTGAATGGAAGGGCCATCGATCAACGGACAAAAGGTACGCTGGGGATAACAGGCTTATAGTGTCCGAGCGCTCATAGCGACGACACTGTCTGGCACCTCGATGTCGGCTCATCACATCCTGGGGCTGAAGAAGGTCCCAAGGGTTTGGCTGTTCGCCAATTAAAGTGGTACGTGAGCTGGGTTCAAAACGTCGTGAGACAGTTTGGTCCCTATCTTCCGCGGGCGTTGGAAAATTGAAAGGAGCTGCTCTTAGTACGAGAGGACCGGAGTGGACGTACCTATGGTGTACCAGTTGTTTCGCCAGAAGCATAGCTGGGTAGCTACGTACGGTTAGGATAACCGCTGAAAGCATCTAAGTGGGAAGCCTTCCTTAAGATTAATTTTCCCTATAGGGTCGTGGTAGACTACCACGTTGATAGGTTGGGTGTGTAAGGATGGTAACATCTTTAGCTAACCAATACTAATAACCCGATTGGCTTTTTTAGATAAAAGTATATAAAGTAACACTATATATAGTGTTAAGTCTATAATATAAGTGAACAAGGGTATATATTGTACTAATATTAATAGTTATTTATTGATAACCGTCTTTAAATAGCTTGGTAATTATAATGATGTGGAACCACTCGATACATTCCGAACTCGCCAGTGAAACGCAAACCATGCCGATTGTACTATGGTCTCTACCATGGGAGATTAGGTCATTGCCAAGCTTTTTAAGGACGGTTTTTTGTTTTAAATATTGTCTTTTTAATTTTTCTCTTGAATAAATTTTATTTTAATTTTATTTTATATTATATACAGTAAATTTTTGTTATTGTAATGGAAAATTTTAAAACTGCTGGTAGTGAACAAAATTTGAAAAATTATTTCAATAGAATATTTTTTGATGGAAAAGCAGATATAGAACAAAACAAAATAGATTTTGTTGCGAATAATATAACTTTTGAAAGTAAATACAATGATCCAAAAACTTCCTTATTGGAAATGTACGTGCAGTTGATAGCAACTCATAAAAAACACAATATACCTTTTAAAAAGTATATAGGGGTTTTAATGAAAATGAAATATCCTTTATGGAATAAAAAGTTGTTAAAAATAGAATTGACCTGATAAATGATATAGATTGGAAAAACCTAACACCATCCAAAATTAAAAGTGATGAAAATATAAAAAGAAAAATAATAGAGCAAATTCCAAATGAGGATAAACATTTTGATTTGACGGTAAATAATATACAGACAATTAAAAATTATATCACTAAAATTGAATCAAATAAACAGTTAGAATTAAAAGAAGAAATTAGCGAGGACGAGCTTAAAAAAACTATAAACAATCTAAATGAGAGATTGCATAAAATAAAAACACTTAAAGATACAGATAGAAGTTTATTTTTTAGTGCTATAATGATAGCTATAAGAGAAAAATCACCAATATATGAGGTTGAAAAGCAAATATCAATTTATGAAGAAAGACTTGCAGATACTCCAAGAGAGGAAAGAAAAGTAAAAAGTGCAGAATTTAACAGAGAAGCTATATATGCTATTTCTAATTCAATCATTGATATAGTGGACAAATTGATAAAAAGTAAAATAAATACAGAATCAAAACAAAAATGGAAAGATCAGTTTGTGTTTATTAGAAATATAAATATAGATCTATATAAATATAAAGAAATTATATACCTGATAAGTGAGAAGATTTACAAAACATTTAAAGCAGGACAAAAACGGGATATTCTTGGCAAGGCGTATAAAATATTCTTATCAAGAGCTGGAAAGGTTGATAACAAGAATATAATTTTAACGCCAGATCATATAAAACATCTTATGGTTGAGCTAGCCGATTTAAATATGGATGACGTTGTCTTGGATACCTGTATGGGAACTGGCGGCTTTTTAATGGAAGCTATGGAAAAAATGGAATCCTTTGATGGCGTTAATGAAACTAAAAAAGAAATTATACATAACCAGCAATTAATAGGAAGTGAGATTGATACAAAGTTATTTGTGTTGGCTTGCAGCAATATGTTTTTGCATGGTGATGGCAGAAGCCAATTGTACGATAAGGATACTCTAAATGATGATGTGACCTTTAAAAATGGCGAAGGATTTTTTAGCTATATAAAATCCCTAAAACCAACAAAATGTATAATAAATCCGCCATATGAAGGGAATAATTGTTTTGATTTCACTAAACAGGCATTAGAATTTTTAGATATCGGTGGAAAGCTGATAACTATTATCAAAGAAAATACATTTCAAAAAATAAATAAAAATATAGAGGATCTGTTAAAGAGTAATACTCTAGATTTTTATATCAAAATGCCAAATAATCTATTTAGCGAGCAAAACAGATCTGTGGCTACTGCTATTTTTGGCTGGACGAAGGGCATTCCGCATAATCATAACAAATATGTAAAATTTTATAATTTAAGCGATGATGGTTTTGAAAATATACCACATAATGGTAGAATAGATACAAAAAATATCTGGAGAGATAAAGAAAAAGAAATTATAGAATATATATTGTATGATAAGGATATAAATGAGAAAAATACGGCATATAAAGAGAAGATTTTTGATTGTGATAATCTATTGCCGATATATCATCACTTTGTAGAAGATATAGAACCAGTTTATATGGAAGATTTTGAGGATACAATTTTTGATTATTTTGTATACAAACAGGATCTTGTGGGGGGGGGGCAGCTTAGTAAACTCATTAAAGAGATTGATAATAGAGCTATCAAAAGATTTATAATTAAGGAGATGAAAAATGGAAAAAATTAAATTAATTATAAATAGAATTAAAAGTAATACAAAAACTGAATTACCAAGAGATGTTGAATGGAAAGGATTTAGATTGAATGAGATTTTTGAGATAAAAAATGCAAAAAATATAAATTCAACAAAAATAAAATATTCAAATGATAAAAATGACATTCCTCACATATCTAGACAAACAGAAAATAATGCTATAAAAGGATATGTATCCGATTTTCCTAAGGAAAAAGTGAATTTTGGAAAATGTTTGTGTATTGATATGTTTTTGAACACAACTTGGCAAGATAGAGATTTTTTGGCGGTTGATCATATTTTGGTTGCTAGGAATAAAAATTTAAATAAAAATATTGCTTTATTTTGCAAAACTATCATAGAAAAACATAAATATAAATTTTCATATAGTAATATTTTTTGTGAAGAACGAAGTAATTTTACAATTTTTCTTCCATCAAAAAATAATGAGCCAGACTGGGAATATATGGATAAATTTATTGAAAGCACACGAAAGGCTATGAGACTTGATTTTTCTATATACACAGTAGAATGAGGCTTATAAACAAAATTAAAGATAATTTAAAGATTAAATTATTAGATATTATAGAATGGAGAGAATTTTCCCTTAATGAAATTTTTTATATATCTGGCAGTAAAACAACTTTAAAGCAAAAGTTAGAAGAAATTGGAAATGAGGCTATTCATATGCAACCACACAGGCAAATAATAATTGATGTTTTGATTATTATAATATTTTTGGACTCAATTTGGTAATTGTCTGACTATTGATAGCGCTGTTCTTGATGCTTGTTTTTATCAAGAGAAGAATTTTACAGCTAGTGATCATACAGAAATTTTAAGATCAAAATATGAAAAATTTAATAAAAATATTGGGCTTTTTATAAAAACTATAATTTTAAAGACTATAAAAACAAATACAATTATACAAATAAATTTAATCAAACTAAAATTAAAAATACAAAAATTTATCTTTCATCAAAAAATAATGAACAAGATTGGGACTATATTGACAAGTTTATTCAAAATATAAGAAATACTTTAAATATAAGAAATACTTTAAAAGTAATATAAAATGTTTTGTTCTATTGTATGAACCAAAATGATATTGTTTAATGCGTAATTTATTAATATTCCGCTACTAGAATATAATTTTTCTATTATAATTATCTCTTGATTGTTATAAAATAAAATTTAAATTATATGTAATAATCAGTCAAATATCTAATTAAAGTTTATGAATAATATATATTGTGTTTTTTTAAAACAAGTCTATTTTTGCAAAAAATTTATAAAAATGGATGATTTAAAAAAATTTTTTGAAAATGTTGGTTTTGATAATGTAAAAACTGTATTCACGAGTGGAAATATTATTATAAATTCTGATAAGGATGAAGAATATTTAAAAAATAAGATTTCTGATGAACTTGCTAAATATTATTTTTATGATATTGATGTGTTTGTTATGGATTTAAATTCTATTGAAAAAATTATAAATAATAATCCATTTGAATTGGAGAAAGGCTATTATAATCAAGTTTTTTTATGTAATAAGGATTTTGAAAAAATTCTATTTGAAGAATTCTCTAAGGTTAATTTATGTGAAAAAGAAAAATTTGGTATGGTTGATGGAGTGCTGTATTGGAAATATAAGAGGGATAAGGGAGTTTTTAGCAATATTCTTAAACTTTTATCCAGAAATTCGTTAAAACATGGTTTTACGCTTAGAACTATTGGAACTTTAAATATGATTGTTAATAAAAATATTATATAATATTTATTTTATATATTTTGAGTTTTACATTAAAAAATCTTGAAATATATAAAATACTTATTTAAGATTAAAGTATTATTATTAAACTAATAAAAGTAATCAAAATGAAAAGAACTAAAATTGTTGCTACTATAGGACCTAAATCTGAAAGTCCTGAGATTTTGAAAAAATTGTCAGAAGTTGGGGTAAATGTTTATAGATTGAACTTTTCTCATGGTGACTATCAAGAACATGGGGCAAGAATAGACAATATAAGAAAGATGAACTTGCCGGGTGGTATATTGTTGGATACTAAAGGACCAGAAATTAGAACTGGAGAAGTTAGAGGTGAATTGCCACTTAAACCTGGCGATAAATTGGTATTTACAATTGATAAGGGTGTTTATGAAGATACTGGCAAGGTATCCGTTAATTATCCGGAATTTATAAAAGATGTAAAAGTTGGAACAATAATTGTTATTGATAGCGGTGTTATTAAGGCACAAGTTAAGGAAATAAAAGGTAATGATGTTATATGTGAGATAGTTAGTGGAACTGGAAAAATTACCACAAAAAGACATATTAATTTGATGGGTGAACATGTATCATTACCAACTGTTACAGAAAATGATTGGAAAGATATAGATTTCGGTATAGAGAAAAAAGTTGATTTTATAGCTTTGTCATTTGTTAGAACAGCTAAGGATATTGAAGAAGTTAGAAATTATTGTGTAAAGAAAGGTCATGTGCCTCACATTATTGCAAAAATTGAAAATAATGAAGCTGTTGAGAATTTGGAAGAGATAGTTGAAGCTTCTGATGGTATTATGGTTGCTAGAGGAGATTTAGCTTGCGAAATTCCTTTTTCAAGAGTTCCTCAAATTCAAAAAGATATTATGGATTTATGCGATATATATGCTAAACCTGTTATTGTTGCAACTCAAATGTTATTATCAATGGTTGATAATATAACTCCTACAAGAGCTGAAGTATCCGATGTTGCTAATGCAGTTTATGAGGGGACTGATGCTGTTATGACTTCTGATGAAACAACTAAAGGAACTGATCCTGTTAATGTAATTGAAACTATGGCTGAAATAGTATCTGTTAACGAAGAAGATTCTATTGCTGAGACATCTGAAGATACTACTGATGACGATACAATTAAATATGAGTTAGCTAAATCTGCTATTAGATTTATTGATTATGTTGAAGGTGTAGATGCAATAGTTGTAATCACTAAATCTGGAAAAATGGCACAACAGCTTTCAAATGAAAGACCTGAATATCCAATTTTCGCATTTACAGATAATGATTTAGCTTGTAATACAATGTCTCTTTTGTGGGATGTTTTCCCTTCAAAAATTGTTTTTGATACGAATGATTACGAGAAGACTGTTCAAAATGCTGTAAATATAATAAAATCAAACAAAGATTATAAAGTTAGAAAATATATATTGGTTTCTTATTATAAAGTTAACGGAAAAGAATATCCTTTAATTACAGTAAGAGATATATAATTTAATTAATACTAAAATTAACCCATCAGTTTAAGTGGTGGGTTAGTTTTCGTATTATCGTATCTATCCATATATGAATTGCCACACCCAACATTTCAAAGCTGTCAAGTAGTCTCTCTTCTATCTCCATTCTCACTGTGAAGGTTGTATATATATATTTCTCTATTATACCTATGAAGGGGATTATCTCAATCACAATATAGAAACCTAATCTTTGTCATCTGTGAAGGATACTCATATATATAACTCTGTAAAAGTCTCACAATATACAATACATAT
>CALXSB010000119.1 GCA_944391005.1 uncultured Rickettsiales bacterium
AAATAAATTATATAATTAATAAACAATAAATTAAAGATTTAGCAACTCATCTTTAATCAGCACATAATAAGTTCGGATACTGTATAGTATTAGGTAAGAGGAGATAAAAGTCAAGGGGAAAATGAAATATTTTTATAATTAATTTTTAAAAATAAATTAAATAATAATTTTGCTATTTAGGAATTTAAATATTTTCTTGCTTTTTTAATAGAATAATCAATAATTGTATTGTTAAATAATTAATTTTGATATGACAAAATATAGAACACATACGTGTAATGAGTTAAGAATTGCCAATGTTGGTGATAATGTTAAGCTAAGCGGTTGGGTGCATTCAATAAGAGACCACGGCGGACTTTTATTTATTGATTTAAGAGATAATTATGGAATAACTCAATGTGTTATTAATGTTGAACAGGATAAAGAATTAATAGAACTAGCTTCAAAGCTTACTCTTGAAAGTGTTATTACAATAGAAGGAATAGTTGTTGCAAGAAGTAAAGAAACTGTTAATCCAGAATTAAATACAGGTGAAATTGAAGTTCAATTAAAAAAGATAGAGATAGAAAGCAAGGCGGAACAGATACCTTTTCAAATAGCGGACGAAACTCAAAATTATCCTGAAGATTTAAGATTAAAATATAGATACTTAGACCTTAGAACTAAAAAAATGCATAGAAATATTGAGATGAGATCCAATGTTATTGATGCAATGAGAGAAGAAATGAAAAAACAAGGTTTTTTAGAATTTCAAACTCCTATTTTGACTTCGTCATCCCCTGAGGGAGCTAGAGATTTTTTAGTTCCAAGCAGAATACATCAGGGAAAATTTTATGCTTTGCCACAGGCACCGCAACAATTTAAACAATTATTAATGATTGCAGGTTTTGATAAATATTTTCAAATAGCACCATGCTTTAGAGATGAGGGAACAAGAGCTGACAGATTATTGTATTTTTATCAATTAGACATGGAAATGTCATTTGTTGAGCAGGAAGATGTATGGGACGTAATGGAACCTGTTATGATAAATATATTTAAAAAATTTAGACCTGAAAGAAAAATAAATGATAAGTTTCCTAGAATTAAATATTGGGATGCGATGTTGAAATATGGAACAGACAAACCAGATTTAAGAAATCCAATTGAAATTTGCGATGTTTCCAATGTATTTAGAGGGTCTAACTTTGCAGTATTTGCTAAAGCACTTGAAAGCAGCAATAAAGTTGTTGTTAGGGCAATTCCTGCACCACAAACAAGTGAGAAACCTAGAAGTTTCTTTGATAAAATGGTTGCCTATGCAATTGAAGAAGGTGCTAAAGGTTTAGGATATATAACTTGGACAAAGGAAGGTGAGGCAAAAGGACCTGTTGCAAAATTTTTGGATCAAGATAAACTTGAACAACTTAAGAAAATTGCAAAACTTGAAAACGGCGATACGCTATTCTTTTCTTGCGGGTCAAAAGTTGAAGCCTCAAAATTGGCCGGAAAAGTCAGAACAAAACTTGGAAATGAATTAGGTTTAATTGATAAAGAATCCTATGCTTTCTGTTGGATTGTTGACTTTCCATTTTATGAAATTAATGAAGAAACGGGAGCTTTAGATTTTGCACATAATCCGTTTTCAATGCCTCAAGGTGGTCTTGATGCTTTAAATAATACAGAAGATCCATTAGATATATTGGCATATCAATATGATGCTGTATGCAACGGTTATGAACTTGCCAGTGGTGGTGTTAGAAATCATAGACCAGAAATTATGTATAAAGCTTTTGAAAAAGTTGGTTATCCAAAAGAGGCCGTTGACGACAAGTTTGGTGGTATGGTTAATGCATTTAAATATGGTGCCCCACCTCATGCAGGATCTGCATTCGGAATTGAAAGAATTATTATGCTTCTCCTTGACGAAGAAAATTTAAGAGAGGTTACAGCTTTCCCTACAAATGGTAAGGGTGAAGATTTAATGATGAATGCACCTAGTGCTGTAAACGAAATGCAGTTAAGAGAATTGCATATTAAATTAAGATAATGTTTATTTAATTCTAATATTAAATTTTTCCCACGAGCATAATTTATTCGTGGGAAAATTTATAAAAAACTTTTTAATATGTTATGACCTGTTTTTTGTAATTCCATATTATTGTTTTGTTTATATTTTTCTTGAAAGTAATTATCTTTTGAATTTTGTTTATTATCTTTTTCAATATTATCACTCTTATACTCTTCCAAACTTCTTGCAAGGTTGGATTTAATTTGCTGTTTTTCAATAAAGTCGTATTCTTCAACATCATTGTTTAAATTTTGATCAAAATATTTGTCTGTTTTTGATAAAATAAAATTTCTACAATTACAAAAACGGACATAGGAGATAAATTTTTGAATTTGAGCATCTTTATTTAATCCAACGCCATTTGATGGCCTTTCTAATATATAAGAAGATTGTTTATATATATTTGATAGGTCAATATTTTTTGTATTTTTATAATAAGTTGTAATTGCTTTTGTAAAAATTTTATTATCAAATATTTTATCCGGTTCTTTAGAACTTTTAAATGTATTGTATGGATATACACCATAACTTCTACATGCATCAAAATCGTTTACTATTCTTTTTTTATTTGAAAGGTCTGTGCATGAACACGACAATACTGATAAAAAGTTTGACTCATGTCCAATGCACTGATTGCAAATTATATTATTTTCTTTATACATTTTTGAAAATCTTTGCCAAAAGCCAATTGGATTGTCAGTATATAAATTATACATTATTCCAATAAAATTATTTTCATCGTCGTAATATCCATATTTGCTAGCAATTATTTTGTCATTTATTAAATTGCCTTGATTATTAATATTTGTTTTTAGCATTCCATCAAGCATAATAGTTCTTAATTGTATCATTTCTTCAACGGAAAATGTCTTTTTTATATTGTTTAATATATTTTTTATTAATTCATCTTCTATTGAAAAATCTGAATAGGCAACAAGACCAAATAAATCCATATTTTCATTAAATATAAAATTATATATTTTATCATATAGATTTTTTGATTCTTTATTGTTGAATTCCCTTATAATAGATTCTTTTATTCTTTCAAAATACTCATTATTAACATTATGCATATTTAAAAAAGAAATAAATAGCATAGCAACATCATGTTCGCTAAATATAGAATGTGTTGCCAATATTGGATTTCCGTTGTTTTTTATTAAATATCCACTTGAAATATAACCTTTATGGAGCATTCTAGCTATTACTGGTTTATATAAATCATAAGCATACGCACCATTTTGTTTATTAACTTTTGCATTCTTGCTTCTACAATCATCAGCTTCATGATTTCCAATAATTATATGTATTGGTAATTCTTTATTTGAATATTCGTTTTTATAAGCTTCACATAATTTTTCTAAAAATAGAAGACTTATTAAACTTTCTTTGCCTCTATCAACTATATCACCTAAATGAAAGAATGAACCATTATAGTCGGGATTAATGAATGGTGTTGGTATAACACAAAAACAATTATTAACATAATTATTTATTAAAAATATTTCTTCATTATTAAAATTAAGATTATATGTTTTAAGAAGCTTAATTAAGGCATCAACGTTATTTCCGTTTAAAGGATTAATATTGTTGTATTTAAAAAATTTTAATATTTTAAAGGATTCTATTGTTGATATATGCTTATTTACAATTATTTTGAAATTATTATAAAAATAACTTGTTATTTCTTTAACTAGTGGTTTGTCGTTATCTCCTATGCAATCTAAAACGTCTTCTAAGCTGTGATATTCTCTAGTCCCATCAATATATTTAACTAACCAGTCATTATAGACGTATAAAATATTTTTAATAGAAGATTCTATCTCTGTTTTTATTGTTGCTAAAGTTCTCAAAAGACTTTTATAATTATCCATATAATTATATTTTTTAATATTAAAATCTTCTAAGAAAATATCATCTTTTATACTATAGTATGTATATTCACCTTTTTTTATTATAGCAACGCCGGATTCAAGAATTGATATTAATTCAGATATAAAATCGCCATGAGTATCAGATATAAATGCTATTTTATCCCATTTCTCCTTATCATTCATAAAAATACTACACTTATCATAGCATAATTCAAGAAAATCAATTTGTTCATCAATTTTTAATTGAGATATATCAATGACTTCACTATTAAAACTAGATTTGACATATGGATACATACTCATGCCTCTTAGGTTTTTAAACTATCAAGAAGTATAAAACAATTATTTTAAAATTAGCAAGTAATTTTATTTTTATTTTAAAGTTTGCTTTTTATTTTTTTATATCATATATTTCAGGTAGTTAAACAATAAATAATATTATGAATAAATCTCATGAAATCAAATCAAATGTTTTAAAGGCTTATGATATAAGGGGTGTTGTTGATAAAGAAATAAGCGAAGTTGATGCTTATTTTGTTGGAAGATCGTTTGGCACAGTATTGAGACAAAGAAATAAAAAATCTTGTGTTTTGGGATACGATGGAAGACATACTTCACCTCTATATTCAAAAGAAACAGCAAGAGGTTTATCAGAATCTGGAATAGATGTTATAATAATTGGATTAATGCCTACTCCAGGTGTTTATTTTGCAATGAAATATTTAAATACAGATGCTGGATTTATTATAAGTGCATCTCACAACCCTAAGGAATATAACGGCTTTAAAATGCTAACTCAAGAAGGACCTTTTTGGGGTGATGATATTCAAGAATTAGGCAGAATTTCAAAAAGCGGTGATTTTGCTGATGGAAAAGGAACTATAAAAGAAGATAAAAATATAAGAAACGAATATATAAAATTTTTAGTTAGTCAATTTAAACCCGGCAAAAAAACATTAAACGTTGTATGGGATGCAGGAAATGGTGCCGACGGTGCAATTCTTGAAGATGTTATAAAACAGCTGCCAGGAAAACAAAAGGCAATTTTTGCAAATGTTGATGGAGATTTTCCTAACCATCATCCAGATCCTTCTGTTGCAAAAAACATGGAAGCATTGCAAAAAGAAGTTGTTGAGGGAAAATATGATTTAGGCATTGCTTTTGATGGAGATGGCGACAGATTGGGCGTTGTTGATTCAACTGGATACGTTTTATATGGAGATCAACTATTGCTTGTTTTTGAAAGAGAATATCTAAAAACTCATAAGGGTGAAAAAGTTATGTCCGAAGTAAAAGCTAGCAAGGTATTATATGACGACATAGCAAAAAATGGCGGAGTTCCAGTTATGTGGAAACCAGGACACTCAACTATAAAAGCTAAAATGGCAAGTGATAATATAAAATTAGCAGGCGAAACAAGCGGCCATATTTATTGGGGTGAAAACCACAATTTTGATGATGGAATTTATAGTTCAATGAAATTGCTTAATATCTTAAGCAATAGCGATGAAACATTGCACGATATAATTGCATCATTACCTAAAGTTTATGCAACGGCTGAAATTAGAGCAACAGTTGGTGATGAAAGAAAATTTGAAATTTCACAACAATTAGCTGAAAAATTAAAAAAAGAAGGCAGAGACTTTGTTGGTGTTGACGGTGTTAGAGCAAATATGCCTGATGGATGGTGGCTAGTTAGGGCATCAAATACGCAGCCTGATTTGACTTTAAGATGTGAAGCACTAAGTCCTGAAGGACTTGAGAAAGTTAAAGCTGATTTAGTTGAACAATTGAAAGCATTTGGAGTTGATGTAAAATTATAATTAAATTATAATTAAATTACTGTAGCGTTGAATGCGAAATCAACGCTACATTATTTTTATATGTCAATCATATGCCAGCTTTCATCACATACGTTTTCATCCTCTATAGCCTCATCATAACTGACATTCCCATAGCTATCAGTGCTTGGTATAACACAATCGCTTCTCATACTTCCTTTATTATATTCTCCATCATCCATTTTATCATCAATGTTTTTTAATATTTTTGCTGGCATTCTATCTTCACTTTTTCCATATCCGCTCGGATTTAAAACTAAAAAATTTTTGTTATTAGTTCCATAATCAAACCTAGATGCATCATTTTCAACTTCGCCACTTCTATAATAATAGCTTGCATTTTTTATAATTTTTGAAAACATTATGTTATAGTCCGAAGAAAGTCTAAAATCAATAATTCCATCTAAACCAAGCTCGGCAAGAGATAAGTCTGGATAAAATACTGTGTCATAACTATTATAGCCGTCATTTATATCATTAAAATGGCTTGCAGGTAAAGAATCGCTATAATTCAAAATTCCATCTTTATTAGTATCACCCGGCAGTCTATTGTAATCAGTATAAAATGTCAAAGCCGCCTGTTTCATATTTTTAATTTCGGTCATTAAAGCTCTTGCTCTAGCACTCTCTATAAGAGATTGTCCACCTGTAATACCTGCTACAAGTAAACCTATTATTATAAGAACAATAGAAAGTTCTATAAGAGAAAATCCTGATTTTTTATTTTTGATACTAAAATACTGTATGCAATTATTACTGTTTAACCCTTGCATTTATTATATCCATTATTATTTTATATAAATTTACTATATACATTTTAAAAATGTAAAAAACAAGGAATATATGAGAAAATAGAATAGGTTTAAAATTGAATTTTGAAAAATGTATTTTTTGATAAATATAAGACCTAGAGTTAAAATTTTTCTTGATTTTTAAATTAAAATGAAATATCTTAGCAAGGTATATGTATTTTATAATAATAAGGTATAGAAATGAAGATAGTTGGATCTATAAAAAATTTAAAAAACAGGGATAAAAATTGTAAAGTCGTTAGAAGAAAAAAAAGTAAAAGAGGCGGCGGTAAGAAGAGTGTTTTAGTTATTATAAACAAAGTAAACCCTAGATTTAAGGCGTCTCAAGGTTGATATTCATAATTCAATAAGGATAATATGGATAAAAAGGATTTATGCTGTTCTTTTTGTGGAAAATCTCAAAAAGAGGCAAAGAAATTAATTGCTGGACCTGGCGTTTGTATTTGCGACGAATGTATTAAATTGTGTTATGATGTTATGGAACACGAATTAAAAGATAATTCAACCGAATTATCTTTTAATAAAAACAATTTAAAACCTAAAGAAATATTAGCCTTTTTAAATGATTATGTAATAGGGCAAGACAAAGCAAAAAAAATTTTATCAGTAGCTGTTTACAATCATTATAAAAGAATAAATAATTTAAATGATAAAGATAATGATGTAGAAATTAGTAAATCTAATATTTTAATAATAGGTTCTACTGGTTCTGGTAAAACATTATTGGCTCAAACACTAGCAAAAATTTTAGATGTTCCTTTTGCCATAGCAGATGCTACAACATTAACAGAAGCTGGATATGTTGGAGAAGATGTTGAAAATATTATATTAAAGCTTCTACAAAATGCCGATATGAATGTTGCTAAAGCAGAAAGAGGTATAATATATATTGACGAGATAGATAAAATTGGTAGAAAAAGTGAAAATCCATCTATTACTAGAGATGTATCAGGTGAGGGGGTTCAACAGGCATTATTAAAGTTAATTGAAGGCACAATAGCAAATGTTCCTCCGCAGGGCGGTAGAAAACATCCTAATCAAGAATTTATAAAAGTTAATACAAGCAATATATTATTTATTTGTGGCGGTGCCTTTGTAGGACTTGATAAAATAATAGCTGAAAGAAGCAAAGATACAACAATAGGCTTTGGTGCAAAAGTAAAAGTTAAGGATGACAAAAAGTTAAAAGAATTAATAAAAGATGTAGAAACTGACGATTTAATAAAATTTGGTTTAATTCCTGAATTGGTTGGAAGATTACCTGTTATTTGCACAATTGATGATTTAACAGAAGACGATTTAATTAGAATATTAAAAGAACCTAAAAATTCTATAGTTAAGCAATTTCAAAAATTATTTGAACTTGAAGGTGTTTCTTTAGAATTTGAAGAAGACGCATTAAAAGAAATAGCAAAAAAGGCGATTAAAAGAAAAACAGGAGCAAGAGGTTTAAGAGCTATAGTTGAAAATTTATTACTTGATATAATGTTTGATATTCCTTCTGAGAATGATATTGAAAAAGTAATAATTACTAAAGAATGCATTACTGAAAAAGCACAGCCTAAGCTAATTCTTAAAAAGGAAAGTAATATAAATAAAAAATAAAAATTTAGATTATTAAAAATAAAAATTAAATCCTCACTAATTTTATGGTGAGGATTTTTAAAATAAAATTATAATTAAATTAGTTTTGTTTTATGATTTTTAAATTTTTAACTTCAATTTCATCTCTTTCAAAAGTATTTCTATCATATTCACCAGAAATCTCAACTAAAGTTTTTTCATTTACATTTTCTAATAGATAATTTCTTTTATGATCAATTTCTATTTCAATTTCTCCTGTTGAGTCCTTAAATAAGAATTTTTCGCCTCTAATTTTTTTTACAATATAGCCTTGTAAAATTACATAATCGTCATCGTGTTGTGCACTTAGTTCTTTAATAGTTAATCTTTGTGCACCAAGGAATGGACTATTTGTAGTAGCTTCGGCTACATTGCTATTTTCAACAGGACCTTGGTAATGTTCTTTTGCATTAACATTAGCAGCAGTTAGACCAATAATAACAAATAAAACAAAAATAAAACTTTTTTTAATCATATATATTTTAATTATTAATATTATCTACAGTGTAAAAATTACTAAAGTAAAAGTCAACATAATTAGGATATATTCGCTAATTATACTAATTACGTTATTGATAGATGCAGTATCTTCAATATTCCGATTATATAATTTTTTTAATTAAACACTATTTATATTACCATAAAAAACTAGCCGTATAATTTCTATAGTCAACCATCTGATTTTTATTCAATTCATCTATTGATTTCATTTCCTCATCAGAAAGTTCAAAATCAAATATATCTATATTTTCAATTATGTGTTCTTTATTATCAGATCGTGGTATAGCTATTAAACCTTGTTGTATATGCCATCTCAGCACTATCTGTGCGACACTTTTATTATGCTTTTTTGCTATATTTTTTAAGACTTCATCGTCTAATACATCGCCAGCACCAAGCGGAGACCAGGCTTCTGGCCGTATATCTTTACTAAAAATAAATTCTATATTTTGTTTTTGCGTTAAATATGGATGTATCTCTATTTGATTGATGACAGGCTTAATTTTTGCATATTTTAATAGTTCTTCTACTTGATTTGGACTAAAATTACTTATGCCTATAGATTTAATTTTTCCATTATTTACATATTCCTCCATGATCTGCCATGTTTCTTTTATATACCCTTCTGCAGGCCAATGAATTAAAACTAAATCTATATAATCACCACCTAATGCTTTCAAACTTTCATTTAAAGATTCTCTAACTCTTCCATCTCTCATATTTCGTGGTGCTATTTTTGTTGTAATAAATATTTCACTTCGTGGAATGCCGCTATCTTTTATTGCTTTATAGACTTCTGCTTCATTGTCGTAAAACTGTGCAGTATCAATTAGTCTATAGCCTGAATTTATAGCATTTTTTATACTCAATACCGCATTTTCACCGTATAATGTCCACGTCCCGAAACCAATTTGCGGCATTTTTTTGCCATTATTTAAAGTTATATATGGAACGTTATTATTAAATAGCTTATTTTCCATATTTTCCCCGAATGCATTTATTGATAAAATTAAACATATAATAATAGTTATAAAATAATAAATTTTACTCATTTTTATATATTTATTTTGTATTTTGAATAATATTTAAAGTATTTAAAGCATTTGGAAATCCTATATATGGTATTGTATGAACAATAGCCGCTGTAAGAACTTCTTTGCTATTTCCAACTTTTAAATTTCCAATAACATGTGCTTTTATTTGAGTTTCGGCACCCATAGTTGTTAAAGCTACTAAAATCATCAATTCACGAGTTTTTATGTCAAAACCTTTTCTTGTATAAAAATCACCAAACCCAAATTCTGTCAAAAATTGCGGCACAAAATTATTGAATCCAGCTGGTAGATTTTTAAATTTTTCTTTAATTTCATCACCATAAATTGGATTCTGTATTTCAAAGCCATTTGTATAACGATTTTCATCATTGGTTGTTCCCATTTTTTCTAAAGGCAATTTTATGCCCCTTTCTTTAAATACTTCATTTATGGAAGAAATGGCGTTTAGCGTTTTTGGAAAACCAATAAATGGAGCTATTTGATATATAATTTCACGAATTTCAATTGGTTTTATTCCAATATTTAATGCTGCTGCCGTATGCGATTTTAATTGCGGCAATGTTTGCATTACTGTAAGAGAAACTATAGTAATCATTTCTCTTGTTTTGTCATCAATTACTCCGCTATGAAAAACATCAGCAAATATTGACTTTCTTAAAATTTCCATCAATTCTGGATCTGTTTCTATATCAACATTTGGATATGTTCCAAATAGTTCTTTATATTTTTCATTGCTTATTTCAAGTCTAGTTTTATTTTTATTCATGGTATATTCTCCTTTTATTTTTATTCTATAAAAACATGGCACAACTATAATAATTAAAATAACAATCGCTATTAGAATAGATGCAATAACATTTCTTTTTTTCATATGCAAAAGTAAATATTTGTAATATAATAATAGGAAATCCTAATTATAAAATATATTATATTTTTTAAAATAGGTAATCAAAAAAGTTCAAAAAAGTTGCTAAAAAAGTTCAAAATATCAATATATAAAAATTATGGCACCAATAAAATTTGGCACCATAAATAATAAAACTATAAACGATTAATATTTATTTTAAATTTTTATTAAAAAAGTCTTCTATTTTATCAAAAGGTATCTTATCCATATTGTCATATAGATCCGTATGGTTTGCGTTTGGAACTATTAATAGTTCTTTATTATCACCCTTTAGTTTTTTGAACGCATCTTCACTAAAATAGCGGCTATGGGCTTTTTCTCCATGCACCATTAAAACAGGATTTTTAATTTCACTGCTATAGGCAAGAATTGGCATATTGATTAAAGATAATGATGATGTTGTGTTCCAAGAACCATTTGATCCAGTTGAACGAGGATGAAAGCCTCTTTTTGTTTTGTAAAAGTTTATATAATCTTTTAAGAATTGCGGCATGTCATCTGTTATTTTATCCGGTAAACCCTGTGTTTTTGCATAGGTTCCATTTTTAAAATCTTCAGTTCTTTGTTTGTTTAGAGTTTCTTTTAATTTATATCTATCTTCTTCGCTCATTGTATCATTATAGCCCTTTGCCGTTACTCTTGTCATATCATACATTGTGATAGTTGCTGTTGCTTTAATTCTTGTATCTATGGCTGCAGCGTTTAATCCAAAGCCGCCAAATCCGCAAATACCAATAATACCAATTTTTTCTGAGTTGACATCTGGCAAACTTGACAAATAATCAACAGCAGCACTAAAATCTTCTGTATTAATATCTGGTGATGCGACATCTCTTGGTTCTCCGCCACTTTCACCTGTATAGGATGGATCAAATGCTAAAGTTATATAGCCCTTTTCGGCCATTGTTTGAGCATACAATCCTGAGACCTGTTCTTTAACTGCACCAAATGGACCGGATACAGCTATTGCTGGCAATTTTTCCTTGCCAATATTTTTTGGCGTATATAATTCACCAACCAATTCAATACCATAGCGATTTTTAAAAGATACTTTCTTAATGTCAACTTTATCGCTTTTTTTAAAAATTTTATCCCACTTTTCTTCATTTTTTATGGAAGATTGCGAATTTGCAGCATTGCCCATATCTGGCATAGCCATGAAAATACTTAAAGCAAATGAACCATAAATTAAAGATTTTATAATCATATTTATTTATTAATTATTAATTATATTCTTTATATTAAAATTAATTTTTTAAAATAGGTAATCAAAAAAGTCCAAAAAAGTTGCTAAAATGGTTTAAAATACAATATAAAAAATAAATGATTTTAGCTGTGAATATAAAATTTATTGGAGTATTTAATACTCCAATAAAAATGAAAAATAACATAAATATTACATGATTAACCTGAAAAGTATAAAGAGTTGAGTCTAAATATTATACTTAGTAGTGCCCAGCCACTTTACAATTTCAGGATCTCTATGATTCAAAAATAAACTTTTTCCAGTATCTAAAGTTGCAATTTTTTGCATTTCATCATTTGTCAATTCAAAATCAAAAATATTAAAGTTTTCCTTCAATCTTTCTTTGCGAACAGATTTTGGTATTATAACAATATTTCTTTGTATCAACCATCTTAAAATTACCTGTGCAACAGATTTATTGTGGGCATCGGCTATAGATTTTAAAACTTCATTTTTAAACATATTATTTTTACCTTCTGCAAAAGGACCCCAAGATTCAATCTGAACTTTATTTTCTTCCATAAATTTCTGACTATTAATCTGTTGGTTAAATACATGAGTTTCAACCTGATTTACGGCCGGAATAACATCATTATGAACTATTAGATCAATTAATCTGTCGTCGTAAAAATTACTAACGCCTATAGCTTTAATTTTGCCCTCCCTATATAATTCTTCCATAGCACGCCAAGAACCATAAACATCGCCAAAAGGTTGATGAATTAAATATAAATCCAAATAATCAAGCTGTAATCTTTTTAAAGATTTCTCAAATGCTTTTTTAGCATTTTCGTAGCCAGCATCCTGTATCCATAACTTTGTAGTTATAAATAAGTCCTCCCTTTTTATTCCGCTTTTTTTAATTGCGTTTCCAACAGCTTCCTCATTTTGATAGGCTGAAGCTGTATCAATTGATCTATATCCAATCTCTAAAGCATCCAGCACAGTTTGCTCGCATACTTTTAAATCATCAACCTGAAAAACACCAAGTCCAACAATTGGCATTTTTACACCATTATTTAAAACAACTGTTTGCATACTTCCTCTCATATTATTAATAAAACATATCTTTTGAATTAATAATATAATTTAATATTTTTTATGATATACTCTAGAAAGTCCAAAAAAGTTGCTAGAAGAGTTCAATTTTTATTGCAATACATATAAATTGAAGATAACAAATATAAAATAAACATTCCATATAGTAAACTTATCTATATTAATATTAAATTTACTTACTTTTAGACTGAGTTTTATTTTATATCTCTTATTTTAATTAATTTATTAAATAATAAACTGTTCTTCTATACCTGTTTCTAAATTTTTAATTTTAAACTGTTTATTTTTTATTTCATCTTCACCTATAATTATCGCAAACTTTGCTCCACATTTATTCATTTTTTCCATTTTCTTTTTGAATTTGCCATAGTATATAAATTCAACAGTTTTGCCATGATTCCTTATTTTATTTGATAATTCTAGACAAAATTCATTTTCATTTTCTGAAACAGGAATTACTGCTATTACTTCATCTTTAGATATTTTTGAATCATCAATTAATAACATCATTCTTTCAATACCGCCACCAAAGCCAACTGCTGGAATGCTGTCTCCACCCATTTGTTCTATTAAATTGTTATATCTTCCACCAGCTAAAACTGTTGCTTGAGCACCTAGATCTGTAGTTGTAAACTCAAATACTGTTGATGTATAATAATCAAGACCTCTAACTAAAAGATTATTATAAACATATTTAATTCCAATTTTTTCTAAATTTTTAAGTATACCGTTAAAAAATTCTTTATCTTCTTCGGTATAGAATTCATCTATACGCGGAGCATTTATTAACAGTTCCTTATCCCCTTCATCTTTACTATCTAAAATTCTAAGTGGATTTTTTTCTAATCTAGTTTGACTATCAAGAGATAATTTATCTTTAAAATTTTGAAAATATTCTACTAATGCTTTTTCGTAATTTTTTTTACATTCTTCAGAACCAAGAGAATTTATTTCAAGATTTATATTTTTAATTCCTAAATCTGTTAAAATTCTATAGGCTAAAGATATTATTTCAATATCTGCCCAATACTCAGATATACCTATATATTCGCAATTTATTTGATTAAATTGTCTATATCTACCTTTTTGAGGTCTATCATATCTAAAAACAGGACCATAAGAAAATAGCTTTTGAGGTAAATTTTGATTTAATTCACCATTGTTTAAAAAACTTCTAACTACACCAGCAGTAAACTCAGGACGCAAAGAAAGCATATTTCCGCCCCTATCTTCAAACTTATATACTTCCTTTGCTATTACATCAGATGTATCGCCCAAATTTCTTTCAAATAATTCACTGACTTCAATTATAGGAGTAGATATTTCGTGAAAATTAAAACTTTTGAAATTTTTTTTTGCTACATCTATAATGTAATTATATCTATTAATTTCATTATCAAAAAAATCTTGTGTTCCTCTTACATTCTGAAAATTAGATTTCATAAAAAATATTTAATTTTTCCTATAGAACAACAATATAAATTAATTAATAATATTCAATATTTTTTTAAGATTTAATATTGAATATCATTAATATTAGTTAAAATTTCCCCAAGAGATGCTAGCTATATTCTCATTTGAAGAAGCATTTAAGTTTTTGTTAAAAGCAAGGCAGCCATTTGCATTTTTTGTTTTAAGCAATGTGGCAATTGTATTATCAACAGCCAAAAGTCCATCATCATTTAATTTTACTAGACCTTTCATCATAAGTGAACGTATAGTATCTGTTTTATTGCATAGATTAACTATGCCATTATTATGGTTTACGGCGAGTTTCAATACCAACAATTCATCTTTTGTAAAAATTATTTCTTTTGAAATACCATTTTCTTCCAATATAATGGCAAATGGTTGTTCAATTTTTTGATCAAATGATGTTTTATTATATAAATACTCTTTATTTAAGTTGTCATATTTTATTTTTATATTACTATAGTCTTCCTCTAAAGCTTCACAAGCACAAATTTTACATTTTTTATTGGGTTTAAAAGAGTTAATATACGAAACGCTATTTATAAGCTTTAAAAGTTTTTCACAATTATCCAACATCATTTGATATAATGTATTAACATTATAATGATTATTTTCAAAATTAATAGAACTAATAATATTTATCATAAACTGTACTTCTTGTAATTATATAAAATAATAATGGCGCCTCCGCCTTGATATCATATTATTATAAATTATAAAAATATAATTATCTGATTATAATATAGAATATTGATTTTTAAAAGAAAAACGAGAAATATGTAATTATTATTTTTAACTATGTCATAAAAGTTAATCTGGTTTAGAAAATATGACTTTTTGTTTATAACATATTTTTTAAATATTGTCAAACAATTATTATAGTTATATTAATGCTTATTTTAATATAATATAAATTGATAATAAATTATAATTTTATTATTGATTATTTTCTAAATCTACAGCACTTTGAATTATCACTGAATATATTTTTTTCAATATATCAAAATCTATTTCGCCATTTGATAATCTCTCAATTTTTTCATAAACTTTCTTTTCCCTTTCTTTATCAATTATTGGCAAATTGTTTTGTTTTTTATATTCTCCAATTTTTTTAACAGCTTTGAATCTTTCAATGAGTGCAGCAACTATAACTTTATCGCAGCTATCTATTTTTTCTCTTAGCTCTTCCATTTTATTTATTGATTATTTTTTTTAATATATTATTATCATAAAAGAAAAATTCAAGTAAAAATATGAAAATATTGATTTTAAACGGTCCAAACCTAAATATGCTAGGCAAACGTGAACCGCAAATTTATGGAAAAGAAACATTAAAAGATATTGAAAATAAATGCCTAAAAAAAGCAAAAGAAAATGATTTTGAACTAGACTTTAAACAAAGCAATTATGAAGGGCAAATAGTTGAATGGATACAAAATTCAATAGGAAATTATGACGCATTAATTATCAATGCAGGTGCCTATACTCACACATCTGTTGCAATTCTTGACGCATTAAAAATGCTAAGCATTCCAATAATAGAAGTTCATCTTTCAAATATTTTTCAAAGAGAAAATTTTAGACATACATCCTATATATCAATGGCTGCTACCGGCATAATATCAGGTTTTGGAAGTGCTGGATATTTATTGGCGATTGAGTATTTAGCTATAAATAATTAAATTAGCTATAATTTTAACTTTTTTTCAACCAACCGTCTGCTGAGCAGACACCCCCATTACGAATGGAAGCGAACCAATTCTTAATTCTATTATTAAACTACTTGTTAGCTTCGTTGGCATTCTTCCTTACGAATTGAAACAAGTCAATCTCCTAAAATACAAAGAACTAACGACATCATCCTACGAATCTCCTTCTCTGCCAACTTTAATGAAGATCTTCCACACTAATCGCCCCCACCCTATGAAGGAATCATCCATCTAAACTCTCCTGTGAAGGGTCTCTATCAATCCCCCTTGTAAAGGACCACACCAAACATCACCCTCCATGTGAAGATTTTCCACATCATCCCCATCAAGGGAACTACTTCTCCACCCAGCTGTCAGGGGGCTCGCGTCTCCACCACCCCATGTCAAGGGAACTATGTCTTCACTCCCTCTGTGAAGAGGCCCCGCACACTTCACCCATTCTGTGAATGACCCCTCTCGGCCCCTCCTGTAAAGCAACTCACAATCTACCCCACTGTGAACCCCCTCTCGGTCCCCCCTGTAAAGTGGGGATAAGAGACCCCTCTCGGCCCCCCCTGTGAAGGGGGGTAAGGGGGGTTTGCCTCCATTTGTAAGGGAGGTGTCCCGAAGGGACGGTGGGTTGACAAAGAAATTAATAATTAAAAATTATCCCTTAGCAGAGAATAAAAAAGAAATTGTAAACTAAAAGTAAAATAAAAAATAATATTAAAAATAAAAAAAATTAAGAATAATAAAATATTAAAAAAATATTAAAAAATAAAAAAGATAAAGAATAAAATAATAATAAATAATTAAGAATAAATAATTTATAATAAATAAATTAATTATAAACTAATATAATTAAGAAAATAATAATTGTAACATTATATTATATATATAAAAGTCTTTTTTTATTATTACTATTATATATAATAGTAATATTCTTTATCTATTCATTCTTATTAATATATTAGCAGTGTAAATATATAAAGACAGTTTTTTTGAACCCCCATATCCCCCCTTCACAGGGGGGGTGAAATTGGGCTTCACAGGGGGGTGAAATGGGGCTTCACAGGGGGGGTGAAATGGGGGTTTCACAGGGGGGTGGTTAGTGCTGGGTATTTCACAAGAGGGACTGAGAGAGACTTTTCACAGGGTGGTGAAGTTGGCACTTCTGTCGAAGGCCAATTTTTAATTTTCAATTTTTAATTTCTATATGCCCTATTAATCAAATAATAATCCGCCAATACAAGTGCAAGCATTGCTTCGGCAACTGGTATTGCTCTTATGCCAATGCATGGATCGTGTCTGCCGATTGTGGAAATTTCGGCATTTGTGCAGTTTGTTGTGATTGTTTTTTGCGGAATTGATATTGAGCTTGTTGGTTTTATGGTTGCTCTTACTATGATGTCCTGTCCTGTTGAGATGCCGCCTAAAATGCCGCCGGCATGATTTGATAAAAATTTTATATTGTTGTTTTCCATTTCCATCTGATCGCAATTTTCAAGTCCTGTTAAATTAACGGCATTGGTTCCCTCGCCTATTTCAACGGCTTTTACTGCATTTATGGACATGACGGCCTTTGCAATTTCTGCGTCAAGCTTGTCAAAAATTGGTTCGCCAAGTCCAACTGGAACATTTTTTGCAATAATTTCTATTTTTGACCCTATTGAATTGCCTTCTGATTTAACTTTTTCTATTAATTCATCCCAATTATTTTTTAAATTTCCAACTTGAATCAGTTTTCCTGTTATTTCAATATTTGGAATAATTTTTCTGGCTATTGCACCGCCTGCAACTCTTATGGCTGTTTCTCTTGCGGATGCTCTGCCGCCGCCTCTGTAATCTCTAATGCCATATTTTTTGAAATAGGTGTAGTCAGCATGCCCTGGTCTAAACAAATCTTTTATGTTTGAATAGTCCTTTGAATGCGCGTCTTTGTTTTCAATCATAAAAGCTATTGGCGTTCCCGTAGTTTTGCCATTAAATACGCCGGACAAAATTTTGATTTTATCGTCTTCTTTTCTTTGCGATGTGTTCTGCTGTCCCGGCTTCCTTTTATCTAGATATTGCTGTATATAGTCTTCATCTAGGTCTATATTTGATGGAACGCCGTCTAAAACGCCTCCAATGGCTACGCTATGGCTTTCGCCCCATGTTGTTAGCTTTAATAGATTTCCGAATGTATTTCCTGGCATTGTGCTTGATTTATTTTTTTATTTACTTATAATATAAACAAAAAATAATGTCAATGTATGTTTGCCTTAGTTGGTTTTATGGGTAGCGGCAAGACGACAATATCAAAATTATTGTCTGAAAAACTTGCTGTTGACGCCATTTCGCTTGATGAAGAAATTGAGAAAAAGCTAAATATGAAAATAAGGGATATTTTTCAAGAGTTTGGAGAAAAATATTTTAGAGAAAAAGAAAGCGAAATATTGTTGGAAATATCTAGAAAAAAAGATATAATATTAGACTTGGGCGGCGGAACGTTTATAGGTGATGCGAATAGAAATATTTTAAAAGATGCAAAAACAATATTTTTGAATGCACCGTTTGAAGTTCTGTGCAAAAGGCTTGAAAATGAAAGATTTAAAAGACCTCTGCTGGCTGACGATAATTGGAAATTAGACGCAAGCAATTTATATAGCAAAAGAATGGAATTTTATAAAAAGGCAAAAATTATAATAGATATTAATGGCGATGATTCGCCTAATGATGTTTTAGAAAAAATTTTGAAAAGAATATGAATTTAAAAGATGTAAAAAAAGTATATATTAAAAAACTTGAAAGCCCAATAAAATGCAAAATTGATTTGCCAAGCAGCAAAAGTCTATCAATTCGCGCTTTATTGCTTGGAGCTTTTGGAAACGGCATATCAACTATAAGAAATATTTTAAATAGCGATGATACAAACAGCTGTATTGACGCCTTAAAAAAACTGAATATAAAAATAGAAAAAAATGGCAATGAAATTTTAATATACGGTTGCAATGGAAAATTGCCTATAACTGAAAATATAGAAATATTCGCCGGTTCTTCTGGCATAACGTCAAGATTTTTAACATCTTTATTGACGGTTAGTGATACAAAATTTTCTATAATATTAAATGGAAGCGAACAATTAAAAAAGAGGACAATAAAACCTTTGGTTGATACATTAAATAAATGCGGTGCAAATATTGAATATTTGGAAAAAAATGGTTTTTTGCCAATATTAATAAAGCCGTCAAAATTGAATTGTGAATATATTGAGATTTCTGGAAAAGAATCAAGCCAGTATGTCAGTTCAATATTGATGTGCGCTCCTCTGTTGCAAAACGAAGTAAAAATAAAACCTCTTGATATAAATAGTGAAAATCATCCATATATAAAAATGGCTTTGCAAACAATGTCTGATTTTGGCATAGATTATAGAGATAACAATGGAATTTATAGCATATCTCCGCAAGAATATAAAGCTGTTGACTTTACAATAGAAACTGATTTTAATACTGCGGACTATTTTTTTACATTATCGGCGATTACAAAAAGTCAAATAGAAGTCAATAATATAAATAAAAATACATTACAGCCTGGATTGCTGTTTTTACAATTATTGGAAAAAATTGGCGCAAAAGTAATTTATAACAATAATTCAATAGTTTTGAATGGAAACGAAATTAATGGCGATCTTAATGTTGATATGTTTGAAATGGCGGAAATGGTTATGACGCTTGCAGCTGCAGCAGTATTTGCAAAATCACCAATAGAGATACATGGGGTATCGCACATTAGAAATCATGAGAGTGATAGAATTTCTGCCATTTGTGAAGAATTAAAAAAAGTTGGTGTAAAATGTGAAGAATATTATGATGGTTTAAAAATATATCCAACAATGCCGCAATATGCAGAAGTTGACAGCCATAAAGATCACAGAATCGCAATGTCGTTGGCGATTTTAGGATTGGCAGGAAACGGAATTGTGATAAACAATCCGTCCTGCGTATCAAAAACCTGTCCAAATTTTTTTGAAATATTGAAAAGTATGGGAGCAAATATTAAATATGAGTATTAAGCTAGCAGTTTTAGGCCAAGAAAATATTGAAAAATACAGTTTATCACCGCTAATACAAAATACTTTCTTGAAAGAAAATAGTATTGACGGAAATTATAGGGCAATACCTGTTTTGCCGGAAAATCTTAAAGAGGTGCTGGAAGAATTAAAAAACAATGGTTATAGAGGTGTCAATTTAACAATACCGCATAAGATAAATTCAATAAAATTTTTAGATTCATTGGATGATACGGCTTCAAAAATAGGCGCTGTTAATACAGTATTGTTCAAGGATAATAAAATGATTGGCTATAACACAGATTGCTATGGTTTTATAGAAAATCTGAACATAAATATTCGCAATTGGAAAAACATATACAATAAAGTATTGATTTTTGGTGCTGGCGGAGCAACAAGAGCAGTAATCTATGGATTAAAAAATACTGGCATATATGACATAATCATTCTTAACAGAACACGAGAAAAAGCTAAATTATTAGCTGAGGAATTTGATTGCGAATATGACATTTTAAGCAATGCAAAAAAGTATATAAAAGATAGAAATTTAATAGTAAATACGACATCAGCTGGTATGAATAATACTAGCCCGCTTGATATTGATTTAAAAAGTGCCGGTGAAAATACTGTTGTATATGACATAATATATACTCCGCTTTTAACTCCGCTGTTAAAACAGGCAAAGGAATTAAATTTGCAAACTCTTGACGGACTTGGAATGCTATTGTTTCAAGCGGTTAAAGCATTTGAAATTTGGTTTAATATCAAACCGAATATATCAGAAAATTTAATAGAAAAATGTTTGGAGAAGCTAAATGAAAAAAATTAATGTTGGAAGTTATGATATAATTATAGAAAACGGACTTTTAAAAAAATCCAATGAATATATAGAAAGAATTTTGCCATCATTGCAGCATAAAAAATGTTTTATAATAACAGATGAGAATATTGATAATATCGGTTATAGCAAAGTTTTGATGGAAAATTTAAAAAATTATCAGGTTGAAAAAATAGTTTTAAAAGCTGGAGAAGAAAGCAAGTCTTTTGCAATTTTTCAGGAAACGGCAGAAAAAATATTGCAAAGCGGTTTGACAAGAAGCGATTTTTTGATAGCGCTAGGCGGCGGTGTAATTGGCGATTTAACTGGATTTTTAGCTTCAACATTGCTAAGGGGTATTCCACTAGTTCAAATGCCGACAACTCTATTGGCACAAGTTGATAGTTCTGTTGGCGGAAAAACTGCAATAAATACAAACTCCGGCAAAAATTTAATAGGAACATTTTATCAGCCATCGCTAGTATTAATTGATACGGAGACATTAAGAACATTGGACAAAAGAAATTTAAAATCAGGTTATGCGGAAATCGTAAAGTATGGATTAGCTTTTAATGAAAAATTTTTTGACTATTGCGAAAACTATGGAAATGATTGTATAAATCTTGATATGAATATATGTGAAAAAATGATAGAATCAAGCTGCCAATTTAAAGCAAATGTTGTAAAAGAAGACCCATATGAAAAAAATGGAACAAGGGTTCTATTAAATTTAGGACATACTTTCGGACATGTATATGAAAAAATGGTCAATTTTAATTCAAAAAGAATACTGCATGGAGAAGCCGTTGCACTAGGCATCAGACAAGCTTTTATAACTAGCGAAAAACTAAACATGATAAATGGTTTTGAAGTTAAACGAGTTTTAAAGCATTTTGATAATATGCAGCTTTTTAATCAAGATGATTTAGAAAAGCTTAAAGAGTTTAAAGAAATTAAAGATTTTAGACAATATATGCTTGAGAATATGAAAAAAGATAAAAAGGCGGAACATGGACAATATAATCTTGTTTTAAATAAAAGAATAGGTAAGAGCGTATTTGTTAAAAATATTAATTTGAAAAATATATAATTCTATGATGATTATCTATTGGTATTTCTAATGGTCTATAAAATTTTATAAATTATCTTGACTTTTATAAAAATATTACAATAATAAATATTGATTTATTGGATTAATATTCCTGAGTCTTAAAGAAATAATCAAAAATGATAAATAATTTTTAAATATTATGGATAATAGTAATACTAAGAACGATGTTTCGTTAGAAAATAATGAAAATGTTGAGTCAAAAACTACAAGAAAAAGAAAAAAACTTGTTTTGAATATACAACAAAATGAACAAAATGAAATTATTAATAGTATAAACTCTAAAACATTATCAAGTCCAATTTCTGAGAATGAAAAGGCAGATGATGATTCAAAAGAACAAAATATTGTTGATAATAAATCAAGTGCTAAAAGTTCAAAAAAATTTGTTTCTAAAAGAAAAAAATCTGATAATGCAGAATTAAATACAGATGAAAAAAATACAGAAACACCTAAAGAAAAACAAGTTGATATTGAGAATCAAACAAATCAAGAAAAGTTAAATATTAATGCTGAAGATTGTAAAAATGAAGAGAACGAACAAAATGCTTTAGAAGAATCTAATGAAGAAAATAAAGTAGAAAATAATAAACCATTGCCTCCACCAGAAACAATTGAATTTAATGATTTAAAGGATATGAAGCCAGAAGAATTGATCACTATGGCAGAAAAATATAATGTCCAAAATATTGCCGAACTTAATAAACAGGATATGGTTTATGCAATTTTAAAAAATTTCTCAAATGTGAATCCTGCAAATATAATAATAGGCGAAGGTGTATTGGAAGTTTTACCTGATGGTTTTGGATTTTTAAGATCTCAATACAGCAATTATGTTGCCGGTCCTGATGATATATATGTTTCTCCAAACCAGATTAAAAAATTTGGTTTAAGAACTGGCGATATTATAAAAGGTGAAGTTAAAGCACCTAAAAAAGGAGAAAAATATTTTTCTTTAGTTAAAATTATTGATGTCAACTTTAAAGATCCTTCATTCTTAAGAACTAGGCTTAGATTTGATGACTTAACACCTTTATATCCTGATGAAAAACTTCAATTGGAAAATCAGGTAGCATATTTAAAAAATGGTGATGATAGTTCAAGAATTATAGATATGATTACTCCTATGGGTAAAGGGCAAAGAGCATTAATTGTTGCACCTCCAAGAACGGGTAAAACTGTTTTAATGCAAAATATAGCGCATGCTATTACAGAAGCACATCCTGAAGCATATTTAATGGTGCTTTTAATAGACGAAAGACCGGAAGAAGTTACGGATATGGCTAGATCAGTAAAAGGTGAGGTTATTAGCTCTACTTTTGATGAACCGGCATTTAGACACGTTCAATTAGCAGAAATAGTTATAGAAAAGGCTAAAAGATTAGTTGAATATAAAAAAGATGTTATAATTCTTTTGGATTCAATTACTAGACTTGCAAGAGCATATAATAATGTTATTCCTTCATCAGGAAAGGTATTAACGGGTGGTGTTGATGCAAATGCTTTACAAAAGCCTAAAAGATTCTTCGGTGCAGCAAGAAATATAGAAGAGGGTGGTTCATTAACAATCATTGCTACAGCGTTAATTGAAACCGGTTCAAAAATGGATGAGGTAATTTTTGAAGAGTTTAAGGGAACAGGAAACTCTGAAATAATTCTTGATAGAAAGCTATCAGATAAGAGAATTTTCCCTGCTATTGATATTACAAAATCCGGCACAAGAAAGGAAGATTTGTTAATTGATAAAGCCCGTCTTTCAAAGACTTGGATGCTAAGAAAAATTTTAACTTCTATGAACAGCGTTGAAGCAATGGAGTTTTTGAAAGATAAAATGAAAAATACAAAAAATAATGATGAATTTTTTGAAACAATGAATTCTTAATTAACAAAAATGAGAGGTTTATATGAAATTACCTGATTGGGAAAAAATAAAAGTATTATTTACACCATTTTTTATTTTATTTTATATATTCCTCATCATTGCTTGGTATAATAGGGAAATTATAATAAAATTTTTAAGGGCTATGTTCAGTGGTAGATTTTACTATTAATTTATAAATTATTATCTATTTTTAATTGTTTAATAATTTCTTTTTTTGACAAACTGAAATTTGATTTTATAAATAATTCTTTAGCCCTTTTTATTAATGTGCTATATATTTTTTTATCTTTAAAACCACTATTGTAAAGATCTGATCCCGCTAATGAAAAGGTTGGTATTTTTTCATTAATAATAAAATTAATAGAATTATTAATGTAATCTAGAAGATTATTTTTTATATTTGAACTATTTACTATTGAATTAACTATTAATAATTTTATTAGCAATTGTTTATCAATACCATTAAATAAAAATTCTTTTAAATTATTGTTTGAATATAGAGCATCATATTTATGTTCAATTAATTTAAATATTTCGGTATTTTCTTTTTTAGAAAACCTCCAATTTTCTCTAAGCTTATTAAGATCGTCTAAATTGTTTAAAATTAAAGCAACAACGAGATTTGCATCAATATTAAAATTTAAATATTTTTTTATAGAATAAAATATTTCTAAATATTGAAAATTAAAATCTTCAATTTCAGTTATTATTTGCAAAATTTTATTATTGTTCATTATATATAAAGCGTTTAAAGGATAATCAGACATAAAAATTTTAAACATTTCAGACTTAATTCTTTCGCCGGATAAATTTTTTAATTTTTCTTTATATTCTATTGAATATTTTAAACCATCATTATCCAATACACTTCCATAGTAGGAAAAAAATCTGAAAAATCTTAATATTCTCAAATAATCTTCTTTTATTCTTTTTTCTGCGTTTCCAATAAATCTGACTATTCCTTTATTTAGATCAGTAATTCCATCAAAATAGTCATAAATATTGCCATTAAAATCTAAATATAAAGCATTAAAAGTAAAATCTCTTCTAGCTGCATCTATTTTAAAATCATTTGTGAATTTTACCTCGGCATGTCTGCCATCAGTCTTTACATCTTCTCTTGTTGTTGTTATTTCAAAAGTTTTTCCATTTATAATAGCCATTACAGTTCCAAATTTAATACCTGTTGGAACTGATTTTATGTTATTTTTTTCAAGTAATGCTATAGTTTGTTCTGGCAATAGTTTGCAAGATAAATCGTAATCGTTGATTTTTTTATTTATCAAAAAGTTTCTAACCGCCCCGCCAACAATTCTTAGATTGTCTTCGTTATTTTTATTAAAAATTTTATCTAAAATTAATAATTCATCTGTATAATTAAAACTAACTTTCATTATGGTCTAAATATATTGTCCAGTATAAACATTCCACAAAATGCCAATCCTCCATATTGACCATATCTAATCCATTTGTCTGTGCTAAATCCAAATAACCAAAAATAGCCACAAATCAAACCAACTAAAATTAGAGTTAATATTAACATTGGTTTATCCTGCATTTTATACCTCTAAATTGTTAGTAATATATTATAAACTTCTTTTTTATTATTATGATAACCAATTTTTACAATAAAGTCAGCTATATCTTTAGGCTTCATATAACTTTTTAAATTATCATATATTTTTTTATTTTTTCAATATCTATATTTTCCGTAAATTTTTTAAGCGGCTTTACTATTAAAACAAATTCACCTTTTACTTTATCTTCATTATCTTCATAATATTTTATAATTTCAGATACTTTTGATGTTTTTATATCTTCATAAATTTTTGTTATTTCTCTAGCAACGCATACATCAACATCACCCATGATATTAAAAATTTCTTTTAAAGTATACATTATTCTTTTAGGACTTTCATATATTATAATTGTTTCATCTTTGTCCGATAGTTTTTCTATTTCCTTTTTTCTTTCATTTTCTTTTTCTGATAAAAATCCATAAAATAAAAAATGTTCAGATGCTAAACCACTAGCTACTAAAGCACTTAATACAGCTGAGGCTCCGCATATAGGAATAACTTTTATATTTTTTTCTTTGCATTCTCTGACAAGCTTAAATCCTGGATCTGAAATCAATGGCGTTCCGGCATCAGAAACTAATCCAATACTTTTGCCATCTTCAAGTAATTTAATTATTTTTTGTCTATCATATTCTTTTGAAAAATCATTGTATACAAATAAAGATTTTTTTCCTAAATCATAATGTTCTAAAAGTTTGTTTGTAATTCTCGTATCTTCGCAAAATATATAGTCAACTTTTGATAGCACTTTCAATGCTCTTATTGTTATATCATCCATATTCCCTATTGGAGTAGAAATAATATATAGTGCATTTTCCAATATTGATGATCCATTATCAATTGTAAAAGTAAACATAACAATAAATAAAATTCTATATATAGAATAATATTAATTTATTATTCAATGTCAAGGTTATTTCTGTTTGTTATTGATAAAATTATACAAATTGTTAAATATTAGGCTAATTCATATACTTATTATTTATACTATACTTTCCATCTTTAAACAATATAAAATCGCCTATATTAAACATTTTGAATTTAGTTCTAATTTTATTTACCGTATTCTCAAGAACTCTCGTTTCCATATCCTCACTATATCCCCATACGTTTTTTAGAATATCGTATTTTGAGGAATAGTTATAATTATAAAGATATTTTATCAACGCATTTTCTTTATTTCCAAAATTAACTTCAATATTATTGAATTTAATTGAACCATTATATAGTTCAAAATCTTTAAATTTTAATATATTTTCATTTTTTGATAAACAGTCAATGATTGATGAATATAATTTTTTTAAACTAAACGGTCTAGTTAAGTTTATTACATTTTCGTATTGGTTTGCAGATATATTAATAATATTTCCATTCAATAAAACAATATTTAATATATTATCTTTATTGTCAAAATCATCAATTATAATGCAGTCATATTTTTTATTCAAATCATCTTTTTTTGAAAAGACAATGATATTACAATCAAGAAAAGCACTTTTTATAGATTCAATAATTGTAATATCATTGGTCAATAGCAATATTGATTTATTTTGAATTTTTGTCATATACGACCTGTATATTTGCACCACATTTATTTAGTTTATCAGCTAAAAATTCGTATCCTCTTTCTAGATGATAAATTCTACTAACCTCAGTTTTTCCTTCAGCACATAGGCCAGCTAAAACCAAAGATACCGATGCTCTCAAATCACTTGCCATTACTTGTGCATTTTTAAAACAACCATCCTTACCTTCAATAAGAGCTTTATTGCCAATTACAGTAATATTTGCACCCATTCTATTTAATTCTGGAACATGCATAAATCTGTTTTCAAAAATAGTTTCATCTACAGTAGAATCTCCATCTATCATAGCAAGAAGCGTCATCATTTGTGCCTGCATATCCGTAGGAAATCCTGGGTAAACTTCCGTAACTATATCAATTGGCTTTAACTTATTTTTTCCTCTTTTAATCCTAATTGTTTCATTATCTATTTTTTGAATATCAGCACCAATTTTAGTTAATTTATTAATTAAATCTTCAACAGTATTATAAAAATCAAGACCACTTAAAGTTAAGTCGCCGTCGGTCATTAAAGCACCTATCATATAACTTGCAGCTTCCATTCTATCACCCATTACCTTATATTCAGCAGAATGCAATTCTTTTACACCTTCTATCTCAATATCCGGCGTGCCGGCACCTTTTATTTTTGCACCCATTGCGATTAAGCAATTAGCTAAATCTACTATTTCAGGTTCTTTAGCTGCATTTCCAATTCTAGTAATTCCATCGGCTAAAACTGCCCCCATCATAATATTTTCTGTAGCACCCACAGAAGGAAATCTAAATTCTATATTAGCACCCTGTAATTTTCCATTTTTACACTTTGCTTTTACATATCCATCTTCAATATCTATATCAACACCCATCTGTTTAAAAGCTTCCAGATGTATATCAACAGGTCTACTGCCTATTGCACATCCGCCGGGCAAGGATACCTCAGCCTGTCCAAATCTTGCCAATAAAGGTCCAAGTATAACAAATGAAGCTCTCATTTGAGAAACTATTGAATATGGTGCAACATAGTTATTTAAATTGCTATTATCTAAAATAATAACCTTTCCATTGCCCCTGTTGCTTAAATCACCATCTAAAATCATTTTACCGCCAAGATGATTCTGCAAATATATTAAAGTTGTCATATCTAATAAATTTGGTATATTACTTAGTTTTAAAGTTCCATTTTTTAATAGAACACTAGCACAGATCATTTTTAAAGCAGAATTTTTAGCTCCAGAAATTTTTATACTCCCTTTTAATTTAGTCTTTCCATTAAGAACTATCTTCTTTAGCATATAATTATCTCCCATTAATTATATTTCTGACGCAAATATAATAAATAAATATTTAATTTTCAAGCAAAATTATAGTATAAACCCCATCAATAAATAATAAATAAAAAGCATATTTAATATATTATAAATCCAATTTAACTATTATATCCATTATTATTTTATATTAATTTACTATATACATTTTAAAAATGTAAAAAACAAGGAATATATGAGAAAATAGAGGTCATTATTGACACTTGTATAGAAAAATTATCTAAATAAATATTAGTTATCATTTAAAACTATATATTGATTTTAAAAAATATAAACAATATTATAAAAAACAACAATAAATAAAAGAAAAATACATTGAAAAGAAACTCCGGATTTAATCTATTAATGATGAGTGGCGTTATACTAATAATTGGAATTTTAATGAGTGTAGCCCTTAGTTTTTATAGACTAAATAATACAAAACAGAGAGTAGGGGAAACTAGGGCAAGACTTGAAAGAATTAATAACGCATTAAAAAGCTATTTATTAAAGAATGGGTATTTCCCATGTCCAGCACCTTTAAATTGTAATGCAGATGATTGCGATAACTCTTCGTTAAGCTTGGGTGTTGAAAATAGAAGTGATGGCAATTGTATTTCTGATTCAAATTCAGGTGTGTTTGCTTCGGGAACAAATTTATATGGAAATGTTCCTGCTTTATCTTTAGGAATATCAAATGAAAATTTAATTGATGCGTGGGGAAATAAGATAGTATATATGGTGCCGGAAACTCTTACAAGAGACGGGGCGTTGGAAAATCTATCTGAAAATAAAAGGAATGGGATAGTTCCAGAATATATAGATAATGGCAAATTATATATTCTAATGTCATTTGGAAAAAATACATCAGGAGCATATGGCTATAACAGCAAATCGCACAATTATTTTAGTGGAAAAGAAAACATGCCAACATCTAATTTTACTGTTGAAACAGAAGATAGCAACATGATATTTCTGACACAAAACTTCAGAAATTTTGAAATGGGCAATTTAGAAAATCAGCTGCAAGAATGTCCGGAACTTATTTTACAAGAAACATTAAAAGTAAGGCAAAGTGCATTTAATGATAATAAAGATGATGAGGAAAATTGTAAAACTTTTGTATATAGCGGTTCCATAAAAACATTTACAGTTCCTGAGAATGTAAGTCTTCTTAGATTAGAGGTTTGGGGTGCCGAAGGCGGAAGCACTAGGCAGGATGGTGGTAGAGGTGGATATTCATATGGTGAATTAAATGTAAGCCCTGGTGATAAATTAAAAGTTATTCTTGGAGAAAAAGGCGAAGATGGAACAACAACCGGTGGTTCCGGAGGCGGCGGAGGAAGTGCGATTTTAATGGATAATAGACTCCTCATTGTTGCCGGCGGTGGTGGTGGATCCGGATCTGGATCCGAGAATACCCCCGCGGGAAGAGGCGGTGGTGGTGCTAATGCCGGTGGTGGCTTTACTCAGGGTGGAGGTGGAGGCGGAAAAGACGGCAAAGGCGGAAGGGCTGGTTCAAACACTACATGTGTAGCAAAAAGAGGTTCAACTCGTGGTGGCGGTGGTGGATGCAATGCCGAAAATGGTGAAAGTTCGACAACTGGATATAGCAGCGGTGGAGACGCGGCAAATTCTAACTCTGGAAAGGGCGGCAAAGGCTATGGTGGCGGAGGCGGCGGCGGAAGCAATGGATCCATGGGTGGAGGCGGTGGAGGCGGCGGCTATGGTGGTGGCGGTGCTGGGTCAAATACATTTGGAGCTGGCGGTGGAGGCGGCTATATTGGCGGAGTATCAAACGGCGGTGGATGGCTAGGCTATAACACTGGAAACGGCAAAGCAAAAATATGTTATATTGAAGATGATGCCACTAATAATGATGAAGATATTTGTATAGACTTCTCCTATACCGGCGGCGAACAGTCTTTTACAGTTCCAAGTGGTGTCAATAAGGTTCATCTTGAAGTATATGGAGCGGCTGGTGGTAGAGCATATTCTAAATATGGTGGTAATGGTGGATATAGCTATGGCGACCTAGATGTTGTTCCTGGCGATATTTTATATATTAATGTTGGTGGTAAAGGTCAAGATGGTAGGGGTGGTGATTATTCTTCTAAAAATGGTGGTTATAATGGTGGTGGCGATTCACTTGGCGGTGCTGGTGGTGGAGGCGGCGCAACTGATATTAGATATAATGGAACAGCATTATCAAATAGAGCAATTGTTGCTGGAGGCGGCGGGGGTGGTTCAGATGCAGAGGGAGGTAAAGGTGGCGGTGGAAATGCTGCATGCACAGACGGATCTGTTTATTCAAGATCGCCAAGTAGTCCCGCTAAATGTGGTGTAAATTCTGATGGAATTGGTTCAAATGCTTCTGATAGCGAAGAATATGGTTGTGGGGGTGGAGGTGGCGGATATTATGGCGGAGATGCTGGAACTGCATATAATGGCGGTGGTGGTGGTTCTGGTTATATTGGTGGAGTATCAAACGGTGGTGGAGCAAGTGGAAAAAATTCGGGCAATGGAAAAGCTAAAATATGCTACCAACCATCAAAGCTTGAAGATAATAGTCCATATTATGATGAAGATGGCTGTATAAATTTTCAACATACAGGTTCAGATCAAACTTTTAAAATTCCTGATAATGTAAATTTAATTAGAATAGAGGCTTGGGGTGCTGAAGGTGGTGGTATAACAAGCGAAGTTGGACGTAAGGGCGGATACTCATATGGAGAAGTTAATGTTAATCCCGGGGATTCATTAAAAATAGTTGTTGGTGGAAGAGGTGAAAATGGAACTATAGATGGAGGCGGTGGTGGTGGCGGTGGAACAGCCGTATTTCTTGAAGATAAATTATTAATTGTTTCCGGTGGCGGCGGTGGATCTGGATCCGGTCATAATGGCGGCGGCTATGGTGGCGGTGGCGGTTCAAGAGGCTATGGATTCACTATCGGTGGTGGTGGAGGCGGAGATAATGGAGAAGGCGGAAGAGCTGGTTCAAACGATACATGCGTAGCAAAAAAAGGCTTAACTCGTGGCGGTGGCGGAAGTTGCAGTGCCGAAAATGGTGGAAATTCAACAACTGGGTATAGCAGCGGTGGAGCTGCGGCTAACTCTCTTTCTGGTGCAGGTGGTGGCGGCTACGGTGGCGGAGGTGGCGGCGGAAGCAATGGATCCGTAGGTGGCGGCGGAGGTGGCGGCGGCTACGGTGGCGGAGGTGCTGGTTCGTATTCGTATGCTGCTGGTGGTGGTGGAAGCTATGTTGGTGCGGTTTCAAATGCTGGTGGAAGTGTTGGCGTTAATTCGGGCGATGGAAGAGTGAGAATTTGCCATGATATTGAAAAAGAAATTACTCTAACCTATACATTTCCAAAATCAAAATATGGTGAGGTAGTTTTTTCTAAAGAACCATGTTTTAATTATGTAAGTTATCCAGCAAAATCCGGTGATTTTTATTATTTATCAGAATATGAAGATAGCAGCGGAAATATAATATATAATAAACCTGCAAAAAGATGCGGAAAAAATGGACAATGGGAAGATGGATTTGTATACGAATGTAAGGAGGCTGATAAATGCACAAGGCCATCATATGGAACATACAATTTTAGCAATTTTGATTTTGAAGTTGTAAATACTGGCATAGTTCGTGATTTAAATAATGATATTGAAATGATGTGTATTATTAAAGATGATGAAGCAAAATGGTATTTAATAAATTAATGTTGTTTAATACTACCATTCTATTACAATTTTATAAATGCTATTAATTTTCTATCATACTAGAATATATAGTATTCTTCATATCAATGATTTCTATAGCATTTCAAATCAAGATTGTTATTCCATATATACACATATTTTTTTATAAAGAGTTTCATTAATTCTATTATCTACCAGAACCTACATTTCCAATCTATTAGGGATATTGCTAATAGCTAGCAGAGTATCCGTTTATATTATGCGATGCAATACCCATACCACACTAGTATCATATTAAGACAACACTATGCTGTCCTGTGAAGTAATTCACATACTTCACCTCCATGTCAGTAGACTCCTTGTTTTTCCTGTGAAGATAACCACGCACCAATACCACCCATAATCCCCCCTGTCCAATCTCTGTGAAGGCATACTTTCCACCCCTATGTCAAGAAGGCAAAGATGTTCCTCTCTCGCTCCACCCCCCTGTGAAAGTCTCTCTTCACTCCCTGCGAAGGTGGATATCCATCTCGGCCCCCCGTCAAGGCACTGCCAACTTCAGCCCCTGTGAAGACGGCCTCTCAGACTCCATCTGTGAAGACGGCCACTAAACCTCCCTGTGAAGGGCCCCTCTCAGTCCTCCCCGTGAAGACAAGCTCTCAGACCCCCCATCAATGGGCCCACGTATCTTCACCCTCCTCCGTCAAGGGACCCGCACACTTTACTCCCCCGTGAAGGGGGGATATAAGGGGTCCTCTCCTAGCTCCATCCCCCCTGTGAAGGGGGGTAAGGGGGGTTCAAAACCTCCATTCGTAAGGAAGGTGCTGACGAAGTCAGTGGTGGGTTGACAACAGAATTAAGAGTTTGTTTGGACTTCCCGCCTCACTTCGTAAGCACATTGTTCACTTTATCTTGCCATAATACTTTCTACAATATTTTTTATGGTGCTTTTTACAATACTTTTCATATCTAAAAAATCCACCTTTATATGTTTTATAATAAAGGAATAGTTTTATTGTTCCATATAGTAAATCCTTTCTTTTTGAATATATTTTGCTTTTTCCTTCGGCAATGCTTGTTTCCAACCACTCATTACATTCGCGGGGAAGGCTACACCCGCCCGTAAGTCTTTAAATAAAAATAAGGAACTTCTTTTTATTTTCCGACATTTAGGGCTTGTTTTCCTATTCATTCTGGATATATTATCTCTTAAGCTACTATTAATAGCTTCTATCATATGTGTTTTACTTTTAGCTACGCTTATTTCTAATAGATTATCTATTCCTAGTTCTTTAAAAGCTACATCATAACAGCTATTGCCATCTGTATATATCTTTTTTATATTTGGTGTTATAGTTTTTACTTTGTTGTATAATTCTTTTGCTGCTTTAACTCCTTTTCCGATAACAATAGCAATAACTTTATTTCCTTCGGCAAACTTCGGGCATGAGTTGTCAAACCAACATCCGGCCCTGTTTTCCCTCCTTTCAGTCGGGCACACTTCGGGCATGAGTTGTCAAACCAACATCCGGCCC
>CALXSB010000120.1 GCA_944391005.1 uncultured Rickettsiales bacterium
AAAACAGGTATTAAAAAAAATAAGTATTTACTAAATAACTAAAACCTGTTTTAATTTTACAGCAAAAAGTGTAAATATTTAAATGTTAATACGAATGCGACTACGTCGTATTGTCTCATCGCTAAAGCTAAACTAAACCCACAGTCTAACTGAGGGTTTTAGAGATGCAACAAAAAATCCTCCAAGTTTAAAAATGGAGGATTTGGTTGTATTTGCTATAACTATTTATTTACTATTAAACTTTTTCCAGTCATTTCACTTGGCTGCTTGAGTTCCATTACTTGCAAAATAGTTGGAGCTATATCACATAAGCTGCCATCATTTAATTTAATATTCTTAACATTATTTCCAACCATTATAAATGGAACTAAGTTTGTTGTATGGGCCGTAAATGGCTGGCCTGTAGTATCATCAAACATTTTTTCAGCATTACCATGATCCGCAGTAATAAACATTATGCCATCTTTCTCTTTTACCTTATTGGCTATTTCACCAACGCACTTATCTACAGCTTCACAGGCCTTAATTGCCGCATCCATAATGCCAGTATGTCCGACCATATCAGGATTTGCAAAATTTATCACTATTAGATCAAATTTATTTGAATTAATAGCTTAAATAACTCCTTGTTTCACACCTTCGGCAGACATTTCAGGCTGTAAATCATAGGTTGCAACCTTAGGGGAATTAATTAATTTTCTCTCTTCTCCTTTAAACACGGTTTCTTTTCCACCATTAAAAAAGAATGTAACATGGGCATATTTTTCAGTTTCAGCAATTCTTAATTGTGTTAAACCAGCATTTGACACAACTTCGCCCAAAGAATTTACAATTTCTTCCGGTGTATAAACAGTTTCTAAATATTTTGCATGATCCTCAGAATATTCTGTTAACTCACCCATAACTGTAAAGTTAACTATTTTTTTTCTATCAAATCCATCAAAATCTTTATTTCCCAATGCCATTGTTAATTCTCTAGCCCTATCTGCTCTAAAATTGCAGAACAAAAATCCATCTCCATCATGCATGCCATCATAGTCAGCAATAACAGATGGAACTATAAACTCATCTGTTATATCTTTTGCATAGGCAGCATTAATTGCATCCTCCGCAGTAGGGAATTTTTCATCACTTTCTGCAATAACTATAGCATTATAAGCTTTTTCAACCCTATCCCATCTTTTATCTCTATCCATACCATAATATCTTCCGCCAACAGTAGCTATTTGAACATTTAAGTAGTCCTTAAAAGCTTCATTTAACATCTCTATATAGGTCAAAGCAGATTTTTGTGCAACATCCCTGCCATCCAATAAGCAATGCAAAATAACATTAATTTTATTGTCAGCAAATGTTTTTGCAATATTAATTATATGGTTAATATGGGAATGAACGCCACCATCCGACATTAAACCAATTAAATGCATATTTGTTTTAGCCTTTTGCATTTTCGCAATAAAATCTTTGATTACCGGCCTATCCTTCAAAGTATTATTTGCAACATCCTTATTAATCATAGGCAGCGTCTGCAAAACAACTCTTCCTGCACCAATATTCGTATGTCCAACCTCAGAATTTCCCATTTGTCCCTCAGGTAATCCAACAAACTCACCACTAGCATGCAATGTTGAATGAGGATATTCTTTTAAAAAATTATTATAATTTGGAACATTCGCCTTCGCAATAGCTGAGTATTTATCATTTTCAGGTATACCCCAACCATCCATAATACATAACACAACAGGTTTTTTTCTCATGATTTTTCCTTTTTATTACTTGATATTTAAAAGATATTACCTAATAAAATAAAATCAACTTTTTTTAAAAATAATTTATAAAATATTATTGATTTTATATTATTTTGTAATAGTTTATTATCATATAAAATATAATTGGATAAAAAATTGAAAATACTTAATAAATATAGAATTAAAAAAATTGCATTATTTTTGATGTTAATTTTATTTTTATATAGTTGCGCAACAAATTATTCCGACAACGAAAAAACATTTTACGGCTATTTAGAAAACCAATATAGAGTTTATGGTGATTACAAAACAGAAAACAACGATTGGAAAGGTGCTAGAATTTTTTACAAAAAAGCAAATACCATAAGAAATGGAAAAACACTAGAACCAGAACAAATTTCAACTGTAGACAATATTTTTGCAATTTTTTCACAGGATATAACCTATGAGCAATTAATAGATATGAGAGAAAGAATGATGATGATATTAAACGATAATACATCAAAACAACAATATCCAGAAGAAGTTGCTAATTTGCAATTTTATTACGACTGTTGGGTTCTTGAAGAAGAATTATATACACGATATAGCCAAATAGCAAGATGTAAACAAGGTTTCATAAATACTTTATCCTATCTAGAATTTAAACTATTAAGATTAGATCCAGATGAAATAGATTCAATAAGAAAAAATATAGACAACGAAGTTGAAGTTGAAGTTTTTGTAAGACCAAAAAGATATGTAATATACTTTGATTTTGACAGTTCAGCATTAAGCCCCGATTCTAGCAGAGTTTTATGGGAATTTTTAAACGACGCAAAAAATACTAGCGGCAAATACATTGTAAATGTTGTAGGCCACGCAGACAGAACTGGAGCAAAAAAATACAATGAACAATTATCAAAAAGACGAACAGAAACAATAAAACACTACTTAATTAAAAACGGCATTCCAGAGGATATAATTAAAGTTAAATGGCAAGGTGAAATAGATCCACAGGTTATAACAAGCAATGACTTTAAAGAAACTTTAAACCGAAGAGTAGTAATAACCATAGATATGATTGAATAAAATTAAAATAATACAACCAATTATATAGATATTTCTACTCAATAATTCAAAAAATATTATTACAACTTTTTAAAACTTCAGCACACTTTATAAAGAAGCATCTGATAGGATCATTACAAACAAAAAAACATTAAAATCTATTTATTTCATATTAAGCTTGGAAAAAAATTTTCATAAAATATATCATATAATAAAACTACAGGAAAATATATAATACCAATATTAAAAACATCAAAAAACGTAAACAAAAACAATAACACTAGAATATTAATCAATACACTACTACAAAAATTATATATAAAAAACAAAAAATTGCCTATTTTACAACTTTTACAGAATAATTTTATCAAATAAACAAAATGATTCAAACAGTTAATTTTATTTTTAAATCAATAATAAAGCAATAGTATTATACAGAAATTCAGATTATTATATAAAATTTTTCAACATCAAAAACAAAATAAAATTCAACACAAAAAAGGCTGGCAAAACCAGCCTTTCCAATTTTTTATACTAAATAGAAATTATTTATTAGAAACAGTATCAACAGTCATTACTCCATCTCTTTTTTCAAGCTTAACATCATCAATTTTAGTTTCAGGGCCCATTACTTCTGGACTTTCTTCCCTACTATTTGACTTTTCTCTGCTCTTAATAAATTTCAACTTTTGATTATTTTTTGTTAATAAAACAACTTTTGACTTATAAGTTTCAATTTTATCAACATTATTCAATAACTCAAAATATTGTCTTTCTGCATCCATTTTTTCTTGTGGACCAGCCATCATTGTGCTACCAATTGGTGAAAACGTAATTTGTCCATTCTCTCCAAGTTTATATCCAGCAAAATATCTATTAACCCCAGCAAAACCATAAATACCATCCTGAGAGAAAGTTATATTAATATCAGTCTTTTTGCCATTATTTACATAAGTAAACTCTTTATTCAAAATTTCAGCAAAATCAACTTTTTTACATCTTGTTGAATATTTTCTATAGGAGAATATTGAAAACCCTGCAACCACCAACAAAACAATAGCTACTATAATTTTTTTCATTTTTCAATAAGTTATTTTTCATAACCACAACTTTAATTCTAATAAAATATAAATCAAGCAAAAAATAATATTTTTTTATATCAAATTATTTTCAAGAGTTTTTATTAAATTTTTTATCTTATTTATTCTCATTATTTAATAACAAAAAGTATCTATGAAACTGTTGTCATTTATTATTGATTGAACTCTGTTAGGGTTATGTTGGATAATACAATTTCTTTTAACTTGTCTGCAAATTGTTTTGCTAACATCATTTAAAACTTAA
>CALXSB010000121.1 GCA_944391005.1 uncultured Rickettsiales bacterium
GAGTATTTTTACAAGAATAAACCAAAAATAATAATAAAAACAAAATGGAATGCGACTACGTCGTGTTGTCTCATCGCTAAAGCTAAACTGAACCCCCAGTCTAACTGGGGGTTTTAGAGATACAAAAATAGCAACATTTTTTAATGCTGCTATTAATTGATTGGCTAATATCTTAAAAATGGTTCGTCATTATAATCAATTATTTCATATCTACCATCAATAATTTTTATAATTGCTAAACGTCTTTCTAATAGGCCATTACTTAAGAATCTAAATTTGCCGTTTATGCCGTCAAATCCTTGGTAATTTTCTAAAGCGTATTTTAAATTTTCTCTGTCCTGTGCTTTGGCGTAGGATTCAATGACGGCTGTTATTGCGTCATAGGCTAGGGATGCGACTCTTAATGGATATTCTTGATATACGTTGTAATACATATTTTCAAACTCAAGATAATTATTTGGATTTGGAGCTACAAATAATGTATTATTAAAATTTTGATTATTATATAAAGAATTGTTTAGCCATTTGCTTGTGCCGACCATTAAAGGTTTGTGATCTCCGGAATAATTTGCAACGTATTCGCCTATTTTTAATAGTTCGTCCCCACTATCAGGCAATAATAAAGCATCGGCATATATTTTATCTTGATCTGTATATTTAAATTCAACTTCAACATTTAACCCTTCTGCTTTTGCTAAAGCCTGTTCCTCTTCATATTTTTTATATACTTCATCTCTAAATGTATTTGTTGATAATAGGTTGTCAACTTTCTTTTGTAAGTTTTTATCATTTTTTGTGAAAAATTCGCTTTTTACAATTTTTGCATCTTTTCTAAAAATAACTTCTTTAAAGACATTACTAGCTGTGCTTCCATAAACATCATTAGGAAACATTGCGGAAAAGCCATAAAAATTTTCATAATCAATTAAATAGCTAATCATTCTGTAAATTTCCTGCTGAGGAGTTAGTCCCATTAAATATACATTTGGATGTTTTGAATTAACTAAATTTTGATTATCGGAAAAAGATAAAACGATTAAATTGTTCATTTCAGCTATATCAATTATGGCTTTTGTTGACTGTGTAAATAAAGGTCCAACTATTATATCAGCATTATCTCTAATTGCCGCATTTATTGCTTCAACGGCACCAAAAGCCGTGCCTTTTGTATCATATGGCATCAATGTTATATTATTAAGTTTGTTATTAAACATTGATAATTGAGCTGCCTTTAGCATAACATCGCCAATTTTTTCAGCTTTTCCGCTTAGGGGTAATAATATAGCTACGGAAAGTTTATCGTTATCTTGATTGTCTGGCAAATCAGAAACATCTATACTATCATAAGGTTCTTCTTGTGTTCCAGCTTGTTTTTTTGATACAGTAGTTGTTGTGCCACAAGAACATATTATAAAAAGTATAAATAATACAAAAATTTTTTTCTTCATAATAAAAACAAAAAATATTATATTTTAAAAATACAACAAAAGTAATAATAAGCAAGATTTTTTTAAATAGTCTTTAGAATTATATTTTTAGCTATTTTAATAAAGGACAAATAAAATAAAACCATAGCTATACTAGCTAAGATTTTCTATTACGTTGAATTTATATATTTTATATGTTGAGTTTTTATAGTAATAGAATAATATAAACGTAGAATTAAACATTCAAAACCCACGTCTCATAAACATTCGCAAAAATTAAGAATTAAGAATTAAGAATTGGACTTCGGCAGAAAACCTTTCATATTTTTATTCACTTATATAGAATAATCCTATATCAACATCTGTGAAGGACCACACCCAACATCACACCTCTGCGAAGAGACCTCTCCATATCACCAGCCATGTGAATGGGCCAACATCTCCGCCCCCCTGTGAATCTCTATCTCCACCCCCCTGTGAAGGGGGGCAAGGGGGGTTCGCCTCCCTTCGTAAGGGAGGATGTCAACGAAGTTGACAGGTGGGTTGAAAAAAGGATTAAAAGTTTACTTGGGCCTCTTGTCTCTACTTATAAGGGAGGTGCTGACGAAGTCAGTAGTTGGTTTACAACAGAATTAAGAATTAGTTTAGACTTCCTACCTCCCTTCGTAAGGGAGGTGTCCCGAAGGGACGGTGGGTTGAGAAGATAATCAAAAATAAACTTTTTATCTCAATTTATAATTGGTATGTTAATGAAGTAAGCGGTGGGATGACAAAAATATAAACTATCCTTCAGCAAAGAATAAAGAATAAATAAAAAAATTAAATTATAAATTAATAATACTTATAATTTTGAACTTTTTTAGGAAGTATTTTGAACTTTTTTGATTACCATTATTCATAAAATCATTTTAGTATAAAATCATGTTGAAAATGATTAATAACTTATAGGTGTGTTATGGAAGTTTTGAATAAAGTTAATTATCCGAATGATTTGAAGAAATTATCTGCTAATGAATTAAATAAATTGGCGGACGAGATTAGAAATGTTTTGATTAAAAAAATTAATGCAACCGGTGGCCATATGGGACCAAATCTTGGTTTTGTGGAGGCTACTATAGCTTTGCATTATGTTTTTGATGCACCGAAAGATAAGATTGTGTTTGATGTGGCACATCAGGTTTATACCCATAAGATTTTGACTGGACGTAAAGATGGTTATGTAGATGAAAAAAATTATGGAAAATATACTGGATTTACGGCGCCGGAAGAGAGTGAATATGATATATTTAAAATTGGGCATACGTCAACTTCAATAGCGTTGGCTACGGGCTTGGCAAAAGCTAGAGATATAAGGGGCGAAAAAGAAAATGTAGTTGCAGTTATTGGTGATGGTTCGCTTACGGGTGGTGAGGCCTATGAGGGTTTGAATAATGCTGCAGTTTTAAATAGCAATATTATTATTGTGGTTAATGACAATAGCATGTCAATCGCGGAAAATCAAGGTGGGCTTGATGAACATTTGAAAAATCTGAAGAAAAATAAGGGTAATGTTGATGATAATATATTTAAGGCACTGGGCTTTGATTATATTTATGTTGATGAAGGAAATAATGTGCAAGAATTAATTAAGGCTTTTGAGAGTGTTAAAAATATTGATCATCCGCTCGTTGTTCATCTAAATACAGAAAAGGGGCATGGTTTGCCACAGGCTGTAGCAAATGAAGAGATGTTCCATTTTATAGCTCCGCATACTCTGGACAATAATGCGGCAAATATTGAAAAAGTTGATACCTATGATAGTATAACAAATGATTATTTGGTTGATAGGGTTAAATCTGGAGAGAATATTGTGGTTGTAAGCCCTGCTACTCCCGGTGCTAGTGGTTTATTTCCTGATGTTCGTAAAGAACTTGGAAAAAATTATGTTGATGTCGGAATAGCAGAACAAGATGCTGTTGGTTTTGTGTCCGGCATGGCAAAAAATGGCGTAAAACCTGTTTTGGAGATTGTAAGTTCTTTTATTCAAAGGGCCTATGATCAACTGTCTCAAGATTTGGCTATAAATAATAGTCCGGCTGTAATTTTAGTTTATTATGCTTCAATTTTTGGCATGAACGATATGACTCATTTGGGCATATTTGATATACCTTTAATATCAAATATTCCGAATATTGTTTATCTGGCTCCAACAAATAAAGAGGAACATTTGGCGATGCTTGATTGGGCTGTGAAGCAAAATAAGCATTCGGTTGTTATAAGGGTTCCATTGGGTGCAGTTATTTCAAGCGGTGTTAAAGACAATACCGACTATTCAAAACTCAATAAATTCAAAATGATTGAGGAAGGAAAAGATGTTGCGATTATTGGCGTTGGCAATTTCTTTAATTTAGCAAAAAATGTAAAGAATGAACTTAAAAAGCACAACATTAATGCAACCTTGATTAATCCTTGTTTTATAAGCGGACTTGATAAAGAGATGTTAGAAAACTTAAAACAAAACCATAAGCTTGTAATAACTCTTGAAGACGGCATTATAGAAGGCGGTTTTGGGCAAAAAGTTGCTTCATTCTATGGCGATTCTGATATGAAGGTATTAAACTTCGGTGCCAATAAAGAATTTACGGACAGACTTTCCTATGATGAATTAGCAAATAGATATAGGCTAAAAGAGGACTTGATAGTTCAAGACATTTTAAACATTTTAAAATAACCGTTTATGAGGATAGATAATTTCTATCCTCTTTAGTTTATAATATTTAATAAGATTTAATAGTATTATTTATTTTGTATTTTTAATTTGTTCAATACTGCCTATCATATAGAATACCTGTTCTGGATACTCGTCAAAATCACCGTTTATTATTTTATTGCAGCCCTCTATTGTTTTTTCTATTGGAACAAATACGCCCTGCATGTTTGTAAATTGGGTTGTGGTAAAGAATGGCTGTGTTAAAAATCTTTCAAGCTTTCTAGCTCTTGATACTGTTCTTCTGTCCTTTGTTGACAGTTCCTCAAGCCCCAACATAGCTATAATGTTTTTTAACTCTTCATATTCTGCGAGAATTTTTCTGACGTTTTTTGCACATTCGTAATGTTCTTTTGAAACTATGCTTTGAGAAAGCATGCTTGAAGAAGATTGCAAAGGATCTACAGCAGGGTATAGTGATTGACTTGCTCTTTTTCTTGATAGAACAACTGAGGCGGATAGATGTGAAAATATATGGGTTGCGGATGGATCCGTAAAGTCATCAGCCGGAACATAAACCGCTTGAATTGAAGTTATAGAAGCTTCCTTTGTGCTTGATATGCGTTCTTCTAGTTCTGCTATGTCTGTGGCTAGTGTGCTTTGATAGCCAACGTGTGATGGTATTCTGCCCATTAGGCTTGAAACCTCGTTTCCTGCCTGCACAAATCTAAATATGTTGTCAATTAAAAGCAGAACATTTTGTTTTTCGGTATCTCTAAAATATTCTGCTATGGTCAGGGCTGTATGCCCTACCCTAAATCTTGTTCCGGATGGCTCGTTCATTTGTCCAAAAACCATTATGGTTTTATCAAGAACTCCTGCATTTAGCATTTCATTATAGAGTTCTTCGCCCTCTCTGGTTCTTTCGCCAATTCCGCAAAATATGCTGACGCCATTATAGTTTAATGCCATGTTGTTGATCATTTCTGTAATAAGAACAGTCTTTCCAACGCCGGCACCGCCGAATAGTCCGGCTTTTCCGCCCAACTCTAATGGGCAAAGCAGATCTATGATTTTTATGCCGGTCTCAAAAACTTTTTGCTTTGTATCGTGTTGAAATAATTTTATAGGTTTTTGATGGATTGATTTTTCTTGTATTGGTTCAATTTTATCTTTTTTATCAACGGCCTCTCCGAATACATTGACCATTCTGCCCAATAGATTATTGCCAACGGGCACTTTTATTGGTTCTTCCGTATCAAGTATCTCATCATTTAGACTTAATCCTGATGTGCTGTTTAAAGCAACGCCCTTGACTTCGTTTTCGTTGACAAGCTCCAAAACTTCTACAACAATATTGTTTGCTATTAATTTATTGTGTATCTTGGGCAGCTTGTCAAACTTTGCCTGAATAACGCTGCCATTAATTGAAGAAATATAACCTTTATTCATTGCACTAACAATTATTTATCCCTCAAAACGCCACCAAACTTATTAGTAATTTCATCTATAATTTTATTACTAATTGAATCTATTTCTTCACCTGTAAGCGTCTTTCCCATAGGTTGAATCTTAACAGAAAAAGCAACAGATTTCTTTCCTTCTTCCATATTTTTGCCTTGATAAATATCAAAAATATGAACTTCCTTAATTAAATCCTTGTTTGTCTTTTTAACGCTTTCTATTATATTGCCAATTTCTAAATTGCAATCAACTATAAATGCGAAATCTCTATAAACAGGCTGCAGATCATTTAAAACATATTTTTTCTTTTGAGTTGTCTTTTGCGGTTTCAATCTAGGCAAGTTATCAATATATAATTCAAAAGCATTAACTCTATGTTTTAAACCAATTTTATTTGTTTTTAAAGGATGAATTTCACCAAAAACTCCTAAGAATTTATTGCCCATTTTTATTGCACCGCTTCTTGCTGGGTGATAATAATCAGGCACGTCATTCGTAATTGTTAGACTATCGCCGGATATGCCGAACAATTTTAAAATATCAAAAAGGTCTTTTTTGATATCATATATATCATATTCCCTTGAGGTGTCAAAAATATCTTTTTGACATGTCAAACCCGTTCTAATACCAGCAATTACCTTTCTTTGTTCTTCAGGTTTTTCACCAACAAATATTTTGCCCTTTTCAAAAATGCTAACACTGTCAATTGAATTGTCCTGATTATTTTTAGCAATAGTCATAAGGTTAGGTATTATTGATGGCCTCATATAGGACAATTCGTTTGTAATTGGATTTTGCAGTCTCAATTGTTCATTAATACTAGAAAATTCGCTTGCTAAATTTTCGTTCATGAAACTCCAGCTTATAATCTCAACCATACCCTTTGCAGCCAACATTGATGTTATTTGCCACAATTTATCATGATATAATTTATTGCTTATATTTTCTTGACTTTCGCTTAGTTTCTCATCACCAATCTTGATTTCCTTTAAATTGTCATAGTTGTAAATTCTAATTATATCTTCAACTACATTTTCCTTTATTAAAATATCATTTCTCCAACTAGGAATCGTCAATTGCAGATTGTCTAAATTTTTTGTATTTTCTTCAACAATATAGCCAAGCTTATTCAATATATCTATTACATCCTGTCTATCTATTTTTAATCCTAAAATCAATTCCACATCAGATATATTAAAGCTCAATTTTCTATCTTCAAACTTTTTGCTTTTACCATTCACACAAAGATGAGTATCAGAACAAGGAGTAGCCCTAACAATTTCGCTGCTTTCGCCACCGCATATTGTCAATATTAAATAGGTTGCAAAATTTAATGCTAATTCTGTTGTTTTATAGTCAATACCTCTTTCATATCTAAACTTTGCATCGCTATTTATATTCAAAGCTCTTGCAGTTCTAGCGGTTGACATTGGATCAAAAATAGCAGATTCCAATACAACATTTTTTGTTTCCATTGAGCTGGCGGAACTATTGCCGCCCATAACACCACCCAAGCCTAATATATTGCCGCTTGTATCCGCTATAAGAGTTGAATCTTTTATTAAAGTATATTCGTTCTTATCTAGTGCTAAAAATTTCTCACCGCCTTCAGACTTTTTTACAACTATATTTCCTGCTATTTTATCAGCGTCATAGCAATGCAATGGCCTGTTTAAAACCAACATTACATAGTTGGTAATATCCACTAGTGCAGATTTTGGATTTATGCCGACAGCCTTTAATTTTTCTTTCATCCAATCTGGTGATTCACAATTTTTAACCCCTTTTATATATCTAAAAATAAATTCAGGACAGTTTTCATCGCGAATTTCTGCCTTAATTGGGCTAGGAACTTTTGCTTCAATTTCATAATCCTTAAATTCTTTTAATTTTCCAATACCTGTTGCACTTAAATCTCTTGCTATGCCATATACGCCGCAGCAATCACCTCTATTTGGAGTAATATTAATGTCAACCATTACATCATTAAGATTTTTTATTTCGGCAATATTTTTTCCAATCTCAATATTTTTATCAAGTTCAATAATTCCGCTATGGTCTTCACCCAAGCCCAATTCTTTTTCAGAACACAGCATGCCGCAGCTTTCAACACCTCTTATCTTGCTCTTTGATATTTTGAAATCACCATTTGGTATAACACTTCCAACTGGTGCAAGAACAGCTTTCATGCCGCTTTTAACATTAGGTGCACCACAGACTATTTGTAAAGTTTCTCCCTTTGCCGTTTTAACTTTGCATATATGCAAATGGTCAGAATCAGGGTGATTTTGCACGTCCTCAACCACAACGCAATTAAAATCTTTTAACGATTCGCTATTGTCAACAATTTCCTCAATTTCAAGTCCTATTTGATCCAATTTATCAAATATTTCACAAGCAGTCGCTTCTGTATCAAGATATTCTTTTAACCAATTTAAAGTAAATTTCATAATATAATTTTCATATTCTCATGAAAATTATATTATGATTTTAATTTATTTAATCAAGAAAATTTTATTATTTATTAGTTTAAAAATTATTTTATAGTCAAATATTTACTCAAATATTTCTTTAACCTTAGCAAATAAAGCATCAGCTATAGCTTTATGTCCTTCCGGCGTCAAATGAACATAATCTTTTTTTGAGGCTTTTGCAACACTTCCTGCATCAAAAAAATAACAATCTATTTCTTTAGCAAGGTCTTCATACTCAACAGCTAGTTCATGAGATTTTTTAGCCGATTCTTTATTGTAGTTAGCATATTTTTTATTTTCAACTTCGTCATCTATTCTAATTGGAGACATAAGCAAAACTTTCGGTGCTTTTCCAAATGTTCCATAGTCAGTTGTTCTAACAATATTAATCAATGCCTTCATTGATTTTCTAACATTTAATGGAGTCAAATTAAACCTAAACTTTAGATCATTTGTGCCTAAACATATAATTATTAAATCTAAAGGCGTATGACTTATTAAGCAAGGAACTATATAGTCTCTAGCATTTTTATAGGGCAATACAAAATCATCTGTAAAAGTAGTTCTGCTGTTGCAGCCCTCTTCAATTATTCTATAATCATTGCCCAATAGCTGCTGCAGTCTTCCTGTCCACCTTGTATTCCAATCATAACGAGTTTTATTCTCTGGATTGTATCCATAGGTATTACTATCACCAAAACATAAAATATTTTTCATAATATTATAAAAATAACATCTACCTATTGATAGATGTTATTCCATAAAAATTATAAAACAAGTTTTAATTATTTACCATTAGCATAAAAACTTTGTGCACTATAACGTGTTGCTATTGGAGTGTTTTCATTAAAGGCATCTCTAATAGAATAGCTATTAGAAAATATATGGTTTTTAATATTTCTACTAGCAAAATTATCAATTTCATTAATCATTTCAGCTCTTCTATTATCCACAATTTTTACCTGATCTTTTTCAATTGCATTTCCCCTAGCGTCCCTAACAAAACCCTTAACCATAGAATTATCTCTTCTAAATTTCATATTAGTTCCATCCGCAAATTTATATTCTTCAGCAATATTTTCAGGAGCACATTTTATTATTTCATTATATTTGCTATTACTCTGTGAATTTACCAATAATTCAGGGGGCAATAAAAGTCTCTTTTCTCCACTATTCTCTAATTCTAATAAGCTTCCCTCATTATAAACTCTATCTTCTACATTTTTAGTAAAGAAAGAAGCCAAATATTTTTCAATATCACCTAAATTTTTATTTGCACTAAATTTTTCAATCAAATCACACATAGTCATATAGGACATCGTATAGCAATTTACATGATCCACTTGAATTCTAGTATTTGTATAATACAAATTGCTATCTTTATTTTCATCCATATAATCATTAAACATAATAATGCTTGGAACCTTATCTTTTATATTATCCGCACTATATTTTTCATGTCCAGCACTATCAATAATAAAGTTTGAATTATTTATATTCAAAATCATGAAAGTATGCTTTTGATCTATACCGCCTTCTTCACATTCAGTTATCATAAAGAAGTTCAAACAATCCTTATTATTTTCAATAACCGGTTTAATTTTATTTTCAAAAGCAGACTTAAATTTTTCAATATTTTCCAATCTATTGCTGCTGCAAATCTTAGATACATTCTTAAAAAATATTTGAACCGGAGTTATTGTTAAAGATCCATCATCAACAAGATTTTTATATTTATTCTTAGCAATTTCAACCAACGCAGTAGTTTGTTCCTTATTAAGCGGATGTCTTGGAAAATCAGAACTATTCATAATGGACCTTGCATTATCAAGTTGATATTCCATCTGATAATATAAAATAGTTCTAATTTTATTTATTTTATCAATAGCAATTTTTTGCTCTTCCTTTTGGTTTTCTATCTTTCCCGTTTCTTTATTTTTTAGTGATAAATAGCTATCCTTAAAAATAGCCTCATTACAATCCCTATTTTTCATTTCATCTAAAAAATATTCAATTTTTTCATTAGAAACAATTACACAATATTTATCATCAATATCAATTTTAAAATCATTTGTTCTTCTATCAAAACTTACATATTCATTTTGTAATTTACTTCTTAAAGTATTGTTTAGAAACGTATCAATAGATAAAAAACCTTCCATATTTATACTCCCATTTATTAGACATAATATATATTATAGCACCTCTTTAATTCAATATCAATAGCTTTATAATATTTTTTTTATATTAGACATCAAAAACACAAGACATCAACTGCCCTTTATATTTTACAATATCCGCTGCAAAACTTCACCCAATGCCTATTAGAAATACTACCAGAACTTCAACCCATTATTGCAATATTCAATTATTCATAATTTAACTTTTTATAATTTTCTCCCCACTCTTCCATAACTTTTAATATTGGCTTCAAACTTTTACCCGTATCCGTCAACGAATACTCAACACGCGGAGGAACTTCAGGATATATTTTTCTTGTTATCAATTGCAATTCTTCCATCATCCTAAGATTCATTGTCAGAGACCTTTGAGATATACCAGCTATTGATTTTTTAAGCTCTCCAAATCTTTTTGTCCCCCCAAGCAACTCCCTAATTATCAAAACTCTCCACTTATTTTCCAAAATATTTAGAGTTGTCTCAACCGGACATGGCGAAAAAATATTTTTCATAATTAAATCCTTATTTATCAATAATTGTATAAAAAAGTATACTATATGCAAAAATGTTGCCTACTTTACAAAATATATTTATATGATAATTTATATCATTGTTGAAGTCAATAATTTATTAATAACAAACCAGGAGAGAAAATGACTATCAAAAATATTAGCGAAAACAAAAATTTCAAAGCCATCAATATTGGCAATTTAAACAGTATAAAAGATTTTACAAACGGCAACATGAAAGGCAAAATATTTTTAAAAGACCTAATCGGCAGCACATCTTGCGAAATCTCAATCACATCCATAGCCCCACACACAGAACTACCTTTCTTCCACTCCCACAAACAAAACGAAGAAATTTACATAATATTAAGCGGCGAAGGAAAATTTCAAGTAGACGATGACGTATTTCCAATATCAGAAGGAAGCATAATAAAAGTCAATCCAAACGGACAAAGAAGCATGATCAACAATTCTGATAATGATATGGTATACATCGTAATTCAAGCAAAACAAAACTCCCTAACCCAATGGACCATGACAGACGCCAATATGTCCAGCATAAAATCAAAACTAAAATAATAGCTCCGTTGCATAATAATTATAAGCACGAAGGTAAGGGGATACAAGCGACTTGCGAAGCAAGGCATTTGCAATCACCAGTGAGAACAAGGTGGGGGACATGCAAGTTTACTTGCAATGGCAGCTTGCGACCCACCGCAGTTTGCCATAGCGTAGCGGAGGAAGAAAGCGAACGTTTGCCAAAGTGCCAACCGAGTGAAGCGAGGATGAAGCACGAAGCGGAAACAAACGAAGCTTGCTTCGGTTTGTTAGCCTGTCGGTCTGCGAAGTGCCAACTGAACTTGCGAAGCAAGTGAAGGTGAAGCACGAAGCAGAAGTTGTGCAAGCTTGCTTGCAACAATTAGCCTGTCGGTCTGCGAAGTGCGATGTGAACGAAGTGAATGCTCAAGCACGAAGCCGATGTGATGCAAGTTGACTTGCGATCGTAAACTTGTGATTCGGAGAAGTGCCAACTATAAGGACACTTTCTCACCGCCCCGTGAAAGCACTATCCTCCATCCCCTGTGAAGATATCACTCCATATCCATACTCATGTAAATCTCTATTTACGCCCCCCCTGTGAAGAGAATCTTCCAGACACACTTTACCCTCTGTCAAGGGGGCCACACCAAATTCACCCCTTGTGAAGGGTCCCTCCCGGTCCTCACTGTTAAAGATTCTCTCAGACCCACCTGTAAAGCAATTCACGCTCCACCACCTGTAAAGTCCCAATCTCCGCCCTCCTGCGAGACAACCTCTCGCCCCCCCTGTGAAGGGGGTAAGGGGGGTTCGCCTCCCTTCGTAAGGG